>NZ_CANLBV010000089.1 GCF_947488985.1 uncultured Vibrio sp. | reverse complement strand
GTATCTGCTGATGGAGCATATGACACAAAAAGTTGTCATGAGACTTTGAAAAACAAAGGCTGTACTCCGTTGATACCACCTCGAAAGAATGCTGCGCTTTGGGAAGATGAGCATCCTAGAAATGAAGCAGTAACAGCTCTGAAAAGCGGGACGATAGCGGAATGGAAAGCTGAATCTGGTTATCACTATCGCTCAATATCTGAGACTGCAATGTCTCGATATAAAGGACTAACAAGCGGCAAACTGAGCCTGAGATGTTACAACGCTCAAGTGGGTGAAATCATGGCGAATGTTAAAGCTATAAACAAAGTCATAGGACTAGGTATGCCCGTTAGAAACTAACGGATAGTCATATATGGCACTGTTGTTCTTCAAGCTGATTTGATCAACAACGCCATTTCGTAACGTAGAACGTACAAGGACGTAGATATGGAACATGGCTCTATCAACTACATTGAGTTTGCAGCGCGAGATCTCGCTGCAACTAAGGCGTTTTTCAGCCAAGTGGTAACGAAATGGCGGTATGCAGCGACAGGTAACCAGCGTATCTCTAGTGGTTAAAGCGATATAATCGTTATTAAGCGACTGATTTAAACACTTAGATAAAAAAGCCTGCGATTAAGCAGGCTTTGTGGTTTGTTCGTTTAGCTATGGGTACAAATACCGTTTTTAAGAGTAGCAAGCACGGTTTTTAAGTGCGCTCATCGAGGTACGCTTGGTAATCTGGGATCTCGATGTTCACTTCTTGACTAAGCAGTGATGAGTTGAACAGGAAGTTCGCGGTAGCACGGTTGGTTGCCACTGGAATGTTCCACACACTTGCAATACGCAGCAGTGCTTTTACATCCGGATCGTGTGGGACTGCATTGAGTGGATCCCAGAAGAAAATCAGTACATCGATTTTGCCTTCCGCAATCAGTGCTCCAAGTTGTTGGTCGCCACCCATTGGACCGCTGATCATACTTTTGATTGCTAAGCCCGTCTCTTTGCTTAGTACAGAACCGGTGGTGCCTGTCGCATAAAGGAAGTGGCTTTGGAGCTTCTCTTTATTCTCTTTTACCCATCTTAGTAGCTCAGGTTTGAAGTTATCATGAGCGACTAACGCGATGTTCTTATGCGCTGGCATGGTACGTGTGGTTTTTTGCATCAAGGTTCCCTAAATTATTGATTTAATCTTTGATTGCTAGGAATATATCACTAAGGTTCAACAGTGAATACAGGTCGAAACTCAGAAGGTGACAGTGAGTCGGTGATCTTGTGATCTCTTAGCGTTGATGGCGTTAGAATGTCTATCTCTGGTGCCGCGTATTTATCATATGGCTCTGAACGTAAATATTTGATGGATTGTTCAACGGACAAGCGTCCTTGTTCAACCATTTTGTCGGTTGGTGAAAATAGAACCTTGTCACGTAGTAAGCCACGGTAGACTCCATGGCTAAGATAGGTTGAAACCAATTTTATTTTGTTGGATTTATTGGCGGATCTAAGCTCACTGATGGCCGCTTCTATCGCAATAGCACTGCCAACAATGTATTTTATATCAGGTCGTTCAATGACCTTTTGAACGAAGTTTCTTTGTAACTCTTTATCATTATCCGCCGAGTAGCTGACAGCAACATTAACGTCACTGGACTCTATTGCGTCGTAGAAACCGTCTGCGATCGGTTTTGTGGGACCGAGTAGTAAGGCTACGTCGATTTTACCAGAACCAGTCGGGTGTAATTCTTTGAGAAATTGACCAGAGTCGTAACCCATCTGATACCAGTCGACACCTACTACCCCTTTTAATACTTGCTGTTGTTGCTCGCTTAAAATCAACTCATTGACTGTGGCGAAAACCGGGGTAGAGCCTACCCATTGGGTTAACGTGTTGTAATAAGCATCAGGTGAGACTGTACCTAAAATGATCGCGTCGGCACCCCATTGAACACAGAGTTGCATTTGAGAGGCTTGCTTTGAAATATTAGGGTAACCGCCAGCTTCTAGAACCCTTAGCTCGACGCCCTGCCTTCTGGCTTCTGAGATCATGCCATAGTTGACGGATAGCCAGTAAGAGTCTTTGAGGTGTGGGTAAACCGCACAAATTTTCTCTGCACCGGACGAAGTCTCAGCCTTAGGGGCAGGCAGTAAATCAACATGAGTCTCTTTTGTGGTTGGAGACGTCGCTGTTTGCTGAGCCGCAGGTTGTGAAGTGACAAGCTGTGAAGCGACTGACTGTCGGGGTTCTGACAGTGAAGGGGCCGCAACCGCCAAACTGGACAATAAGCCAACTACAGTGGAAATGATTGTTGTCGCAAGCGTTTTAGATAGCATGAATGAGCATTTATTGGCTTTAGGTAAGAAACACTCCAAAATATAGCGTATTCTGGTTGGGTAAAGAAGAACGCTTTAAGGTTTAAGTTATATGTTGTTAGCCACAGCAAGTATTGGACGCAAGCTACTGGTTTCATTTTTGGTCATGGCGCTCTTAGTTCTTGTCTCTGCATTGATCGGTGTTTCTGGTTTTAGCTTTGTGGCGAAAACAGAGCGCAACGTTGTCGATTCTGCGCTCCCCGCCATGATTGAAGCCAGACAAGTGTCTGAGCTCAGTAACCGCATTATTTCTTCGGTTCAAATCCTGTCAAATGCTAAGAGTGAGCAAGAGAGGCAAGAGGCAGGCGTGGTTTTATTTGGTCAACTTGAATCGCTGCTCAACCACATCAAAGATCTCGGTGTCGACAGTTTTGATTCCAAACTATTGCATGAACTGGAAAGCCACGTTGAAAGCGTGATCAATACGCTGGCAGAGCTCGGTATCTCGGTTGAACGTAGGCTTTGGTTTAGTAAAGAGCTGAAAACGCGTGTTGAAGAAATGAAGTTTATCGCGAAAGAGCTGGAGCAATTGACTCGTACTCAAGTACTCAACACCTCCACGATTGCGGTTGCCAACGTAACACACATCTATGATCTGCTTGAAACCCAGCAGACAGATAAGGCTTACCAAGCGCTTGATGCATTGGTTGAAGTAGACTTGGACTTATCTGAACGCCTACATGAATTTCACTTACTTGCTTTTAAAATTCAGAATCTAATTGAAGAAACGCAAACCGTGACCAACCTAGAGCGTATCCATCAAATTCAATCCGAATTTGAGGAAAGCCTTAAGATCATGGACCGTCGAGTTAAGGTTGTAGAGGATCCTACCCGTTTAGAGCAGATGCTATTACTACTTGATGAGCTTGATAAGCGACAAGCTGTATTTAATCTCTCTATTGAACAGTATGAGAATGTAAAAAAATCAGAGCTTTTGATGCAGAATACGTTACAACTTTTTACTCAATTAAACACCACAGTTAACCAGTTAGTCGATGACTCCAACCTGAGTACCAAACAAGCGGTAGATGAGCTGACCTCAACCCTAAAACTGGCTCAGTGGTCGCTATCGGTGATCTCAGTTATTGGCTTGGTCATCGTGGCGTTGATCGTTTGGCGGGTAGTGTATGTCTCAGTTGTTAAACGCCTTACCGAGTATTCTTCGGCATTAATGTCGATTGCTCAAGGACGCCTCAATATTGATATCTCCGTCAAAGGCAATGATGAAATTGCACGCATGGGGGAGGCGATCATTACAGCAAGAAATACCGCTCAAGCGTTGCAGGTGGTCGCGGTTGGTGAGGCCAAAGCCAAGCAAGAGTTGGAACTTCATAAAGAGCAGCTTGAAGAACTGATTACTGAGCGTACTTATCAGTTGCAACAGACCAATGATAAATTAAATGTAGAAGTTACTAATCACGCTCAGGCGCGCCGTGCTGCTGAGCAAGCAAGCCGCGCTAAATCTGCCTTCTTAGCCACTATGAGCCATGAAATCAGAACACCAATGAATGGCGTATTGGGTACCGCTCGCTTACTCAAAGATACAGGATTGAACCCGTTGCAGTCTGGTTATGCAGATATCATCAATCGCAGCGGTAAGAATTTATTGGCGATCTTGAATGATGTGCTGGACTACTCAAAAATTGAGGCCGGGCACCTAGAAATACGGATAGCGTCCTTTGATTTGCATCAGATGGTGCAAGATACCTATCAGTTGATGGAAGGGCGTGCGGCCGAGAAGAAGCTCGACTTTAACGTCCATATTGAAAGTGATGTGCAACGATACTGGCGTGGTGACGTAACTCGGCTAAGTCAAATCCTAAATAATCTGGTTGGTAATGCCATTAAGTTCACTCACCGTGGTTCTGTGGACATTTACACCAGCTTAGATGTTGAAGACTCACATCGCATTATGTTTGAGGTGTCGGACACCGGGGCTGGAATTGGTAAGAGTGAGCAACAATCCCTGTTTGATGCCTTCAGCCAAACTGAGAGTGGCCGCAATACAACTGGCGGTACAGGGCTTGGCCTCGCGATCAGCAAAAGCATTCTATTGGCGATGAAGGGGGATATTGGTGTTTATTCTGAACAGGGTGAAGGCAGTCAATTTTGGTTCTCTGTACCGCTTGAAGTGGATGAGAGAGAAGTTGTTGAGAAAACGGAAACGAAAGCAACGGTACTCGAAACCTGTATTCGCGCGAAAGTGTTATTAGTTGAAGACAACCCAGTGAACGGCATTGTCGCTGAAGGTTTTTTGCATAACCTAGGCCACGAGGTTGTGATCGCGACCACCGGACAACAAGCTAGAGTGATATTCCGTGAGCAAGCCTTCGATATCGCGCTGGTGGACATTAACTTACCGGACTGCGATGGCGTCGAGTTAATTCAACAACTCAAAGACGATGTACTTCAGCACCAGAATGAAGAAGACATAACACGTAAAGAACCACCAATGATCGCAGTATCGGCTCATGTGTTTAATGAAGACGTCGAAAGCTACTTATCTAGTGGCTTTGATGGTTTCTTACCTAAGCCACTAGATAAAGAAGCCCTATCTCAGCTAATTGTTGAACAGTTGGACGGCCATACCTTGTTGCTGCCTCAACCCGATCCGTCAGAGGTTATTGGTGATGATGCTAGCGTTAACCTTCAACCTAGACTCAGGTCTAAACTGGAGAAGCGAGATTTAACGTCACTGGTGCTTGAAGACTCCATGCCACAAGTTAAGCTACACTCGGTAAATCGCCAAGGTGAGCAGGTTATGCCAATCATCGATCCGAAAGTAATAAAAGATGACTTAGCGATCCTCGGTCGAGAAAAAATAGTGCAGATTATTGGTCTGTTTGACCAAAGCAGCCAAGTGACTATCAACGAACTTGTTATGGCGAGTAAATCGGACAACGCGCGTGACATTAAATCGTTAGCGCATAAACTGAAAGGGTCGGCAGGCAGCCTAGGGTTATCTGCACTGTTTAGTTTATGCCAGAGCATTGAAGCGAGTGAAGACCCGTTGCTTCAATATTGTGATAACGCGGATTCTTTATCTGAACTGGTGAAGGACTCGCTCGCGGCGCTGCGAGAACAGCTATAAAGTGGTTATTGGGCGAAACCCCCAAAACTAAAAAGCAGGTTATTTCTCCGTTTGAATATGAAGAAGTGACCTGCTTTTTTTCATTGTCGAATCAAACGCTAAGTAAGGCGTTTTAGAGTGCTTCTAAGCCATCTTGATATGGCCAGCGGCTTTGATTTTCACGTGAACCATGTTGCCTTGTAGATAGCTTAACGGGATCTCGCTACGCTCAATGATAGTTACACTGTCACTGCATGCGCCAGCATCAATCGCCAGTTGTTTTGACTGCTCTTCCAAATCGTTTAAGGTGTGTTCGCGAGACGCTGGCTCGATTGATACGATCTTATCGAACTGCCCTGAGATTTCACCTAGCGCCACCCCAATAGCATTAGCAACTTCAAAGTGCTCTGGGCGAACCACTTGACTGACGCCCTCAAAATGATCGGGGAACAGTGCACTGCCGCCGCCAACCATGATCACGGGGACGCTTGCTGCAGAGGTCTTCATCTTATCAATGCCTTCTTCAACATCCGTCACCATCTGTTGGTAAACCAGGTTGGCTTGCTCGGTAGAAATACCGATTTCGTCGCGCAGTTGATGCCCTGCTTGCCACTGCATTTGCCCGGTTTTGAGTGCAATGTCGGTGAGTGTCAGCTCATCACCACCAAAACTTCGTGCAGCTTGCGTCAAGGTGTGGCCGACACTTTCAGGGCCTAACTCGATGCTTTGCTGACCTAGATGAACCTTGGTGCCGCCGCCAATGGCGAGTGCCAAAATGTCGGGCATGCGGAAGTTGGTTCTCACTTCGCCGATTTCTACGGCTAAGCTCGATTCTCTTGGGTAACCGTGAGTCAGTACGCCAATATCAGATGTGGTGCCGCCCACATCGACCACAATTGCGTCTTTTAGCTTGGTGAGATGACTTGCACCACGAATTGAGTTGGTTGGGCCACAAGCGACAGTGAGGATCGGATACATTAACGCAAATTGTTGCGACATTAATGTGCCGTCATTCTGACCGAAATAAGGCGTGGTTTGAATCTCATGCTTCACCAACGCATGACAAAAGCCGTCAACGAATCGTTTTGCTGTGCTTTGCAGAGCCGCATTGAGGATAGTCGCGTTTTCTCGTTCTAGAAGCCCTAAGCTGCCGACTTTATGAGATAACGATAAGCTTACATCGGGAAGTGCTTGTTGAATCCATTGTGCAACTTGAAGCTCTTGGTCGCCATTTACGGGAGAGAACACACCGCAGATAGCAATGGAATCCACATGGCCTTCCATTTTCTGGCACAGCTCGCGGATTTCAGACTCTTGAACGTCGGCAATCAGTTGACCATCGTATTCATAACCGCCGTGAGCTTGGTAGAAGTGTCCACCAAGCAGTGCCTGCCACGCTTTACTCCAACCGCATAACGGTGGAACACTGTCACCACTTGGCAGAGCTAAACGGATCATCCCAACTCTGTCTAAGCCTTTTCTTTCAACGATTGCGTTGGTGCATTGAGTGGTGCCGAGCATCGCGTGTTTTACTTGCTGACCGCCAATCTGCGCTTGGCTTAATAACGCAGTAATCGCGTTATCAATGCCAGTTGAAATATCCTGTGTGGTTGCGGTTTTCACCTTGGCAATCACATTTAAGTCTGCGTCGAGCAGCACTCCGTCGGTATTGGTGCCCCCTACATCAATGCCAAGGCGGCAGTAATCCAGCGTAATGTTTGTCATACGGCTACCTCTTCAATGCAGACTTGAGTTGTTCAATGGTTTGGTATTCGACCGTGTAGCCAAAGTAACCCGGCCCTGCGACTTCAATACCTTTATCTGTGCGCCACTTAGGGTCACAAGGGTAGGCGATAAGATCGATACGCTGTCCGTAACGAAGTTGTTCGGTGGTGATGGGTTTACCCGTTTCATGATCCAAAATCGAGATGAGGTCCGGTGTTGAAGCCAGCAGATTATCTTGGCTCATGTCTGCGCGGCTTGTGCCTTTGTGCGCAAGAAGCAATTCGTTTTGGAATTGGACAAAGACGTTATCAACACCGGTATCTTCAAACTGAGCCAGTTTCTCAATCACAACCCCTCCGGTTGCAAAGCCACCATCGGTTTCACGTTGAATATCGACAACCTTGCCGCTGATGATGGTATGGCCGCCGACAATGTCTAACACGGCTTGGGTGCCGCTCTGATTGTTGTCGTTCGCCAGTCTAATCGCCTCACCAACCTTCATTGCCTGAGTCAGAGTGGCAGGCAGTGCACTACATTTTAGGTTCTTGCCGTTCATTGGGTAATCACACATTGCTGCGGATCCGCCCATCTGCTCGGTTATTGGGCGAGCAAATTTTTCAGACCAAATGCCGTCAATTGGGTAGAGCGTAACCACATTGCCACGCTCGTCGGCCAATGTGTTGGGTGCTGAAGGGAGACCATCAAGAAAGAAGGTTACCATCTGCGCTTCTGGGAATGCGCGGCCCATTGCATCACAATCAACCACTGGAATGTTCTTTTGCGCTGCCACGAGGATCGGGATCAGCGAATTAAAACCGCCCACTTCGATAGGAAAGGTGGCTGCCACTTCAGTGCCGAGAGCTTTTTCCATCGCCTCAAAAGCCACCAACATTTGGTCTTTTGAATTGAGTTTTTCTACTGCTACCGTCGGTGCGCCAATCATTGAAGAGGGCACCGTCATCCAATCGTCTTGTACCTCTTCTAAAGGAATCAGACGTACCGGCTGTTTTGCCGTAGCGATAGCAACCTTAGCCATTAATGCGCCGCTGTATGGGTCACCGCCGCCGCCAGTGCCTAATACAGTAGCACCGAGTGCGATATCATCAATCATCTGTTCAGTAATAATCACGGTTTTTCCTTAGCACTTGCAGGAGACAGCTTCACTAGCGTTAGGTAAAAAACACCGGCAGCAATAATGCCGTCTAACGCTGAGATGCTAGTCAGTGAAAATAGGTTGAAGAACTCAGGGGCAGTACAGGCGCTGAATGCGGTGCCAAATGACCAAGAAGCTAAGCCTTTAAACATCCAAGCAGGAACTTGCTGGATATTCGAAAAATTCATTTTTGTTGAATCTAAAACATAATATTGAACGATGTAGACGCCAGCAGCGGGCGCGATAGTCACACTGAGTAACATCAAGAAGTCGGTAAATTTGTTCACCATGCCGAGTTGAGCAATACCAATTCCTGCGATGGTCATGATCACAACCAATACAGGGCGTGGGACTTTTGGTAACACCATTGACATGCATAGACCGCCAGAGGTTAGGTTGCTGCTGTTGGTCGTCCATTGAGCAAACACGAGTACGATGATCGCCGCTATGCCTAAACCTAGAGTGAAGAATACCTCAACTAGGTCGTCAGTGCCTGTCATCTTGGTCAAGATCAATGCGATAAGAATGATGGCACTGTTGCCAACCAGAAAACCAATCCCCGCGCCTAAAATTGCGTCACGACGTGTTTTGGCGTAGCGGGCAATATCCGGCGCAGCGACCGCCGCTAAGATCCAAATCGACATCACAAAGGAGATCGCTTGACCCAGTGTCAAAGGATCGTCAATAGAAGGGGCTACACCGCCTTGATAGTCAGCCGCCATAAACAAGCCAATAGTGATCAGAGTGACCATTAAAGGCACTGAGTAAGTACTGAGTTTTCCTAGGGCGCGGACACCATAGATCGCGGTCATCATCATCAGCACACTTCCGCTAACCAAAGCGGTGAGGTGTGAAATGACAATGTCGTACTTGGCAAGCGCATCAACCATGATGAAAGCAAAGAAATCGGCTTGGAAAGCGAACCAGCCGACCAGTGAGATGCCATTGATAAAACCTAAGATTTTACCGCCGTTACGACCAAAAACCGCACTGCTGACCAAGGGGGTGGAGACGCCAGCTTGAAAGCCGATATTGGCGCACAACATCGCGATCACTGCCAGTAAGCCTGAGCCCACAAACGTAGCAAGCAGTGCGTCTTCAAAGCCAATACCACTGCTTAGAATTGAGCCCAAAAATAGCCCTGAAATATCGATGCCGATGGCTAGCCAGATAAGGCTGATCACCCACCAGGAGCGTTTGGCTTGCTTGGGAACAGGCTCCAGCTCAAAGTCGTTTATCTTATTGTGGCTCTCTGTTTCGGTCGCTTTGCTCGCGCACGCTTCTGTTGTCATAACGCCATCCATGCATTGTTATTCTATAAGTGTGAATAAAGCATACTGATGTATTTATGGTTAATAAATGAATATAATCAGATATAAACATAATGAAAATCAAATGTGAGCCTTAAGGTGAATATAAACAATAGGTTAGATAAAAGAGACCTGCGTAGATTAGAGCTTTTCTGTGAAATTGTTGAGCAAGGTGGTATTAATCAAGCGGTTGCAAGTACCGGAATTAGCCAGCCAGTACTCAGTAATCAACTTATTGCGTTAGAAAAAAGCCTAGAATTAACATTATGCCAACGTGGTCGACGCGGCTTTAAGCTGACCCACGAAGGTGAGCAGGTCTATAAATATGCAAACCAGCTCAAATCAACCTTGACCGATTTTGCCTACAAGCTGAGAGGCGTGCAGACCGAGCTCTCTGGGCACGTACGAATAGGCTGTTTAGATAACACGGTGACTTTGCCTTATAACCCATTGCCTAAAGCGATCGAGACATTTTACCAACGCAGTGATAGCGTGGAGGTGAGTGTCGATGTGGGTGATTTTACGCAACTCAATGAAAAGCTCGCAAAGAACCAGATTGATATGATGATCGTTGTACTGGGTTCACATCAAAAATCGGCGTTTCAACATAAATACCCGCTGTTTGAAGAGCACAGCTACCTGTATGCGCGTAAAGATCTGGCTGAGAAGATCATGGACAACGATTTCTCGCTGGATGGCTGTCGCATCAATATGGGCGGTTATGCCAAAGATGAGATGTTTCGAGTACTGAATATCGAGCAGTACGACTCGGTAAAACCGTTCGATGGCTGGCATGTTGAGTCGGGCGTGATCTTAACATTGGCGGGGACCCACCTTAGCTTTTTGCCCTCTCACTTGATCAACCGTGGTCACTATGACCAAGCGCTAATCCCACTTCAACCGGATAAGTGGCGGCTTAAAAGTCAATTTTATCTGGTGTTGAAGCAGCCCTTAGATTCCCTTTTTCCGGCGGCACGCGCGTTTTTTGATGAGTTACAGCAACGACAAGCATTGAGCTAAACCCAGCACTTTATATGTGGTTGAGTTGTCACTACAAGATACTGGCGTCGTAAATAGAAAAAACCTCTGGGTGGGCACCTCAGAGGTTTTATTGGTTTATTCACTGTTTTCAATTCGAAGTGTTAACTCTGAACTGTGGACTAGCGATTCTCGAAGCGGTTGTAGTCCAATAAACCAAACTCTATCGGTTGGTTTTGTTGGTACCAACGATGGACACGATCACTGAACGGCCAGAATTCGTCAGAACTGCGTCGTATTGCAAATTTATCAAGCAACGCGATGTAGTCTTGTTCTTTGCTGAGATTTTGCAGCATGACAACCAGAGCGGGAATCTCACTTTCTTTTAATGACAGGTAAGCCTCTGGGTAGCTACCCACGACGCCGCGTACTAGCGTTAAGTCATCATTAGCGTAATCGCGGTTACCCTCTTCATTGAACAGGCTCGAAATATTACTGTGAGCGTTATTGTGAATCATGGTAAACAGCTGCTCTTTGCCGTTTTCGCCTTCAATCATGATCATCACTAATTGAGGGACATGACGTAAGCCTTCCCCTTTAATTCGACTGACTTGCTTGAGGAGTGCTTCACTGTTTTTAGCAAAGCCAGTATCAACAATCTCAAAACGATTATTGAGAACCGGATCTAGCTTATTTTTGATCTTATTAAGCAGCTCACGCTTAGGATCTTCGGTTTTGTAAATGACGCTAGTTGGTTGATCAAAATGCGCGATATTACGTTGTAAGAAGTCGCTCAGTTGCACGCTTTGATCTTGATACCAGCTTGAGTGTTCCGCATGTCTGACGTCTTTGGGCAGTAAGGTTAAGAAGTTACTCTCACCCTCCAGGCGTAGGAAATCCATAAACATGCGGGTGATCAGTTGGTGGCCAAAGTTACCGTAGACATCGAAACCAGCCACAAGAAGGTAATGAATACGTTCTAAAAGCGCATAATCTAGAATCCATGCGGTTTTAGGCTGTGGCCCGACCAAACCTTGCACAACAGACGCACTGTCAAAGTGTCTAAATATGGTTAACGCGGCATTTGGGTTGGTACCATTACCATCCCAAATTACATCGATATCAAGGTTTTCGCCATTTTTAAACCATTGGTTGGTGAAGTCAGATTTAGCATTGAGGTAGCGTGCTTGCTGCTTTGCGTATCTTACCCAGTTTGTGACAGGCAGCGTGTTGCTCTCAAGTTCACTCGGCAATTTTAAATTCTTCTCTTGGCTAGCGTAGAACTGGTTTATTTCTGGTATATCGGCTTTGTCTGGGTCAATAAAGACGACCCAAAAGCGATCGTTGATGACATTGAGTGCCAGTTGACCACGACACACAGGACCTTTGATAAACGCCATGATGGTATTCTGTGCATTATCTAGCATAAATTTGAAGCGAGAGTTAACCGGAAGCGTGTCAAAGGCCGTCATCGGGTTGGCTGCAACATCAATATGATAGCTAGGGAGTTGCTTTACCTCGTAATCGGCATCAACAAACCAAGTGTTCCAACTTTGCAGGCGCGCTTTATTTAGCGCGAAAGGCATGTGTGTTTTATCGACGATAGTACCTTGCTCTGGAATGAGGCGGTAATAAACACGATCAACATCTGGGTCATCATAGGGGCGACGCGTGGAAATACGCTGCACAGCCTCACCGGGAGGGGTAGCGGAGCGAACAATTGAGAAGAAACGAGCGGGCTGTTTTAAGTCTGAAAAATAGACGTGAGACAAGAACAGGTGTTCGTAGATATAACGTGCTGATAGCTGGCTTTTATTGTCACTCTGATTGAGAAAGCGTTCGTAGACCTGAACCATTTCTTGCTCGGCATCAGTCAGCGGAATAGGGTCGTTCATTAGCGCACCGTTCTCTAACCAACTCATTAATGTTGCGAACTCAGTTTTGTCTAAGTTCGGCATCCCATAAGGCATTCCCCAGGTCGGGTAATCTTTTTCATACTGGGCATACTCCTCAATGGTTGGGCATTGTTGATCTCGGTCGATTGAGAAATCAAAACCTTCGAGTTGCGCTTGATCAGGAAGAGGGTGGTTTTCTTTTTGCTTCAGCATCCGAGAAACCAGCCCGGCATCAAGGTTGGCGGTTGAATTCTGGATGCGCTCGTTAAGTACAGGGTGAAAGTCGGCGTCGCGCCATTCTTGGGTGGTCAATGCATCTTCAAACAAGCGAGTAGGGGCAGATGCCGTTAAGCGTGTACCGTGATAAACTAGCTCCTTGCTTGCGCCGCGATCTATCCCTTCAACGGAAGACATTTTTAACTGGCAAGGCGCATCGTAACAGGCATGGCAAACCACACATCGGTTATCAATGATCGGTTTGACTTCATTCATGAAATGTTGGGCTTGCGCTGAAACCAGTGGTACTTGACGCTCGCGTACCTGTTGCTGACCAAACAGCTCGTCAAAGTTTAAACCAGCATAGACAGCACAGCCTGAAAACACACTAACAAAAGCTAAAATAAACAGTTTATTGAAATTCATACTAAGTCTCTTGATATAAAAAGAGCCTAACCCTAAGGTTAAGCTCTTCAGTAACAAATTCAATGTTTCTCTTGATTATGCTTGTGATGCTTGTAGTTCAGCAATTTTAGCTTCAGAGATTGGTTTTGTTATAACTGCAAGCACAATACATACCGCCATCATTACTGCAGAGATTGTGTAAGCTAGGCCGTAACCTTCGCCATTTGCCATTGAGAAACCAACAACCGCAGCACCGATAGCGCCGCCGATACCCCATGCCGTGTAAAGCACGCCGTAGTTAGTACCGTAGTTTTTCAGACCGTAGAACTCAGCCGTTAGGGTTGGGAATACAGCTAGAAGCGTACCGTAACCAACAGCGGCAATAGCCGTACCGATGATTAGCGTGAATTCAGAGTTGAACGTAGCAAATAGAGCCATGTTCGCGCCTTGAAGGATGAACGCTAGCAGTAGAGTACGTACACCACCGATTTTATCTGCAAGCATCCCCGCACCAACACGGCCGCCTGAGTTAAATACAGCCAAAATAGATGCAAGGTAAACAGCATTAGGCAGGTTAGCTTGAACGCTAGCAATCGTAGTGATGTTGCCAATGATCATTAGGCCAACAGAAGCAGCAAGTGCGTACATGATCCATAGCGAGTAGAACTGAGGCGTTTTCAGCATGACTTTCCAGCCAAGCTCTTCCGTCTTCTGAACTGCTTTAGGTGCTTGGCCTGCTTTTACTTTAGGCTCAGCTGGCGTGTAATTCGCTGGTGGGTTGTTGATTGTTGCAGCTAAAGGAACGGCGATAGCCAGTACACCTGCACCAAGAATTATAAAGCTTGTTTGAATACCCACAGTGTCGATTAGCGCTGAAGTTACTGGGGCTAGGTAAATAGCGGCAAGACCAAAGCCTGCTGCGATAAGACCGTTAACCATACCTTTCTTAGATGAGTGGAACCACTTCATTGCCGCTGGAGAAAGACATGCGTAACCGAAACCGATACCTGCACCTGTCATTACACCGAAGGTGATGTTCAGCATCATAGGCGTTGTTGCGAAACCAGAAGCAATCATGCCAAGACCAGTTAGCACCGTACCTAGGATAAGGATCTTACGTGGACCCATGCGGTCCTGAAGGATGCCAGCAACAAGAAGACAAACGGAGAATGTGATAGTTGCAATAGCGTATGGTGAAGAGGCTTCAGCCGCACTCCAACCCGCTTCAGTGACTAGCGCTTTGTTAAATACACTCCAGGCATACAGGATGCCAAGACAAAGGTTGATACAGAAGCCTGCTAGCAGGATACGTGTTGCTTTATCAATCTTGCTCATTTTTATTCTCGGTTTTGTCATTGTTCGATGGAGACCACGTAACGAAAGACGGGTGATAGTAATTATTTTCTCAAAATTAGTTTGCGTTTATCAATGGATAGCGCAAAAGAGCGCGGATTATAACCAATAAAAATGTGATTGGAATCTCTTTTTCTACTTTTGGTAAAATAAAACCCATCTTGTTGAGGATTTGTTTCGTTTTGGTTTTTTTATTGTTTTTTTTGTGCTTTTTGTTTTTGTTACTTTTACGCTTGTTCGTCAATTTAATCAGGGGGTTCTGATCAACTATTTTTTAAAACGCACACATACCGTGCCCACATCACAGAGTGAAAAACAATTAAAAATAATTTCGGAGGTTAATTTTGTGTAACAAAATAAATCGAAATAACGCTTTGCCATATGGGATAAGGGATAGCGGAGTTTTATTAAAGACAAGATGTTAGGTGTTTGTTAATGTCGGTTTTTTTCGACTGGATTTGCTTGTGTTTTGTTCAAATTGAGGGGTTGTGTTACCCAGAAAAAGTGGGAAAATGGCTACGAAAACTGAGATTCCATATTTGAAGTGTGCGTTTCTAACTTATTTAGTGAGGCGAGTATTATGAAACTGTTTTTTATTTTATTGATGTCAATTTCTGGTGGTGTAGCAGCGGCCGAACATATTCATTCTTTCTTATTCGGCTTCTATGTAGCGGGATTGGCTGTAGGAAGTTGCTACTGGTTTGCTTTTCGCAGCACACGCTTCCCACCACTCGCTTTAGTGCTATTGATGTGTGGTTTCTTCGCGAAAGTTGCGGTAACGGTCGTGGGTGTTTCTTGGGGTATCTCGAACGATATTATCCAATCGCCGTTCGTTTTCTCTCTTTCTTACCTATTCTTCTTAGTGGTTGTCTCTTACGTATTGTTTGCCCACCGCGATAAATTGACACTAAAAAAGCGCACTAAATTGGTTGAAGAGTCTCGCAGACAAGCAGCCGCCAAACAAGCAGCCGCATAGTTCAGTTTGGGTATTTAGATTTAATTTTTTAAAAGCCTTCTTCGGAAGGTTTTTTTGATCTTGCTTTTGCTCTGCTCTTAGCGATAGAGAACTCGGCGATACCAATCACAGTAAGTGTTCAGAAATAGCGCAGAAAAAAAAGCTTGAGAACAAGGCAGCTCTTTCAACAAAAAGTTTCGATAAGTATTTATTCTACAATCAAAAATTCTAACGCCGTTATCGAGGTTTTTAACAAGCTAGGGTGACCAGTTATTGACTACGATTGGTATCACAAGTCAGAGAAAATACCCCAGCATGGTGACATACTTGGGGTATTTTCTTTTATAGTCAATGAAGATAGAAAGGGTCGTTACTTCTTCATCAATTTAGCGAGCTCAGCAAATGGGTTATGCGTTGCGGTTTGGTGATCGTCCAACCGCGCTTTTGCATCCACGCCGTAACGTTCATGATCTGTGTATTTTGAGTGCTCATGATCGTGACAGTACAGGCACAATAGCTCCCAGTTACTGCCATCTTCAGGGTTGTTTGTATGGTCGTGATCTACATGGTGAACGGTGAGCTCTCGGAGGTTTGAGTAAACAAACTCACGTGCACATTTACCACAAACCCATGGGTATAGCTTTAGTGCCTTTTCTCGGTAGCCCTTCTCTTGGCGAGCGTACGCTGCACTTGTGCCTGTGTAATCAGAAGACATTGCCAAATCCTTATTAATTATAATGATGATATTTTATCACAGCTTTCTTAACCCTGTCGGTATGTGGTGAGCAAATATTATTGGTTAGTACTGTTTTGTATGCGCACGTATTCCACTAAGGTGTATTTCGTTGAAGCACTTTCTAGCAGTACTGTACTGAAGTTTCAGTCAGCACTTATCTAGGGCGTGTTGATCTTTCGTGAGTGTTTTTTGAATAGCATGGTAAAGAGTTATAATTTGCTTTGCCAAAAGTAAA
>NZ_CANLBV010000088.1 GCF_947488985.1 uncultured Vibrio sp. | reverse complement strand
GGAGCGTGCAGACAGAGTTACCAAAATGTGCACCAGAGACTGGATTAACCTGACCAGTTAATTTTCCAGATTGGTATAATAAGCCTATGAGTGCTTATTAAATCTGGTTTTAGCGATCAAAAAAGGAGAAGCCGAAGCTTCTCCATGAGTTTTGACTGTTTAAACCCGTGGGCTTATTTCGATCCGGTATACACAACCAACACCTTGTCATCTTGGTATTGGCGTTCGAACGCATAGTAGCCCTTACTGTTACGGATGATGTGCTTACCCTGAGCAACCGAGGGATGGCGTTGACGGAAGTGCCCCAGTTTCTGCCAATGCTCTAACAATTGTGCTCGTTCACCTGTGATTTTATCCCAAGGCATGTCAGAGCGAGTGCCTTGCATTGGGTCGGATCCTGTTGGGCCAAAGTCTCGTGCAATTTCATCACCGTAATAGATCTGCACTGCACCGGGAGCAAGCATTAACGCATTCGCTGCTTTGGCCTGTTTAGCAAAGTCACTGCCGTGTTGCGTCCAGAATAGCGAGGTATCGTGAGACGATAGGTAACTCAACACGTTGAACTCACTGTCAGTGTTAATTTTTTCTGCATAACGAAGGTAGTCAGCATCGAGATCAGATAGGCACTTCAACGCTTTAGGGGCGATGTCGCTCTGGAATTCAAAGTTGATGATCGAATCAAAACCGTTAGCGAAGTAATCTGATTTCACCACGCTATGTGCCCACACTTCGCCTGTCATCCAAAATGGCAGGTCATCTAAGGCTTTGTCTGGGTTGTTCTGCTTCCACTCAGCGAGTGCTTGGTTGGTGCTCTCTTTTAGTTCTGCCCACGCGTCGAGTTCAACGTGTTTAGCGGTATCAACCCTAAAGCCATCAACGCCGTATTCACGCACCCAGTCAGACAACCAAGTGATCAGATGTTCACGAGGCGTTTTAAGTTCATCGGTCGCGCTGGTGGACTTGTTGCGATAGAAGTTCGGTAGCCCTGTGGTTTCTGCCGATTCTGTTTTGAAATCGGGTAGGTGCGCCAAAGACATGGTCAGGTTGTTGTAACCCGGCGAGTCATAAGCGCCAATATCGCTGCGCAGCCATGCTTTGCCCCACCATTTTTCCCACGCCTCTTTGTCGCTATATGAGATGTAGTTATTGAAGTAGTGCCAACTCTGACCTTTAGCGGGTTGCCAGTCTGTCCATTTTTCGCCAAGTGTTTTTGTTGCTGCTTCATCAGTGAGGTTAAGCTTACCAAAGTCGAACTCTTGCATATCAGCAAGTGTGGCGTAGCCAGTGTGGTTCATGACCACATCCCAGACGACACGAATGCCTTTACTGTGCGCGGTATCAATGAAGGTTTTTAGTTCATCTTCGGTACCCATGTTGTCATCAAGCTTGGTCCAATCTTGGTGGTAGTAACCATGGTAGCCATAATGTTTGAAGTCACCACGATCACCTCCGCCAACCCAGCCGTGTATCTGCTCTAATGGAGATGTTATCCAGATGGCGTTAGCACCGAGCGATTCTATGTAGTCGAGCTTTTCGGTTAAGCCTGCTAGGTCACCGCCGTGGAAGGTACCGATTTCATCTTGTCCGTCTTGGCTGCGACCGTAACTATTGTCGTTGTTAGGGTTGCCGTTGTGGAATCGGTCGGTCATCACGAAGTAAACCGTGGCGTTATCCCAACTAAATTCAGCTTTGGTTTCGGGCTCAACCTTTTCTAGCAACAAGACACCTTGGCTATTTTCTGCTGGCTGCATGGTGACGCTGCCATTCGTTACTGTGACTTGTTTGCCCGAAAGAGCGTCTCTTACCACGGTGCCATCATCAAAGGTTTGAGCAACGTCGATGGTGGTTGGCTCGTCACTAGGAACCGGACAAGCAAAGCTTTGTACTTGTTGCTGTTTTGGCTTTATTTGAACCGTCAGCTCATTGTTTTGTGGATTGAGCGTAAACTGATAGGTATTAGCGCGAAAGACCTTGATATCTAATTCAGACTTCTCGGCGCAGTCGTCTAGGCGAAGGAGTTTATTGAATTTGATGCGGTTTTCTTCAGCCAGCGCATAGTTGGTGCCGCAGGTGTTTTTACTGTCGCTGATAGAGAAGGTATAGCTACCTTTAGCGAGTTCCTGTTCAGCAATAACAGTGCCTTTTCCTGTCGATTCAAATACGACAGTGTTGTTATCAATCGTCAGCAATAAGCTGTCATCACTGGTTTGGCTGCATGCGCTGAGTGCGAGTATTGAAAGCGCGAGTACTGTTTTTTTCATTGTTCCCTTCCCCTGAATAAACAGGTCAGTTATAGCAAACAATGCCCTCTACAGTTTGAGTGCTGTTTCATTCAGTTAATCAATAATACCTCTACAAATAAATGCTTGGTTCACAAAAACAAAAAGGGAAGCTTTCGCTTCCCTTTGGGTGTTTACCTTTAATTACTCAGAGTAACTATCTCACGGGTGCTTATTTTTGCAGCAGTGAGATGTCAGCAATCTGTAGGAACAGGTTACGTAGGTTGTTCAGTAGCGTTAGACGGTTCTTCTTCAGAGCTTCGTCATCAGCCATAACCATTACGTTATCGAAGAATGCATCAACCGGTTCACGTAGATCAGCAAGCTTGCTTAGGGCTTCTTGGTAGTTGCCTGTTGCGAATGCTGGTTCTAGTGCTTCCGTCATTACTTCAACGTTTTCAGCCAGTGCTTTCTCTGCGTCTTCTTGAAGAAGCGTTAGGTCGATTTCAGCGGGTAGCTCGCCGTCGAATTTCGCAAGGATATTACCTACACGCTTGTTCGCTGCTGCTAGTGCTTCTGCTGCTTCCAGTTCACGGAAGTGAGAAACCGCTTTAACACGTTGGTCAAAGTCAGCTGGCTTAGTTGGACGACGTGCTAGTACCGCTTGGATGATATCAACGCTGAAACCAGCATCTTGGTACCATGCGCGGAAACGACCTAGCATGAAGTCGATAACGTCAGCTTCTACGTTTTCGTTAGTCAGCTTGTCGCCTAGTAGTTCTTTCGCTTTACCGATCAGATCCGTTAGGTCTAGGTTGTAGCCGTTTTCAACAATGATACGTAGCACACCTAGAGACGCACGACGTAGCGCGAATGGGTCTGAACCTTTTGGTGCTTGACCAATACCGAAGATACCCACGATAGTGTCTAGCTTGTCTGCCATTGCAACTGCTGAAGAGATACCTGTGCTTGGTAGGTCATCACCAGCGAAACGAGGCATGTACTGCTCGTAAAGTGCTAGTGCAACTTGCTCGTCTTCACCATCGTGAGTCGCGTAGTGCATACCCATTACACCTTGAGTATCCGTGAATTCGAATACCATAGAGGTCATTAGGTCACACTTAGCCAGTAGGCCTGCACGCTTAGACTTATCAACATCAGCATCGATTTTCTCAGCGATGTAGCCAGCAAGTTCTGTGATGCGGTCAGTTTTGTCTTTGATAGTACCAAGCTGCTTCTGGAAGATAGCTTGGTCTAGCTCAGGAAGACGGTCGATCAGCGGGCGCTTACGGTCTGTGTTGAAGAAGAACTCAGCATCAGCAAGACGTGGACGTACCACTTTCTCGTTACCTTCGATAACGTGACGAGGCTCTTTAGACTCGATGTTTGATACGAAGATAAAGTTTGGTAGAAGGTTTTTCTCTGCGTCATATACAGGGAAGTACTTCTGGTCGCCTTTCATGGTGTAAACCAAAGCTTCAGAAGGCACTTTTAGGAACTCTTGCTCAAACTTAGCCGTAAGCACCACTGGCCATTCAACCAAAGAGGTGACTTCTTCAACAAGCTCGTCTTCTAGGTCTGCAATACCGCCAACAGCTTCCGCTGCTTTTTTAGCATCAGCAAGGATGATTGCTTTACGTGCTTCGTAATCTGCCATTACTTTACCGCGCTCTTCTAGGATCGCAGGGTATTGGTCAGCAGAATCGATGGTGAACTCTTGTTCGCCCATGAAACGGTGGCCACGGATAGTACGAGCAGATGCTACGCCTAGGATTTCGCCTTCAACAAGCTCATCACCGAGTAGTACTGTCAGTGTTTTTACTGGACGGATAAATTGAATGTCTGAGTTACCCCAGCGCATTGCTTTAGGGATTGGTAGGCCAGCTAGTGCTTTCGCTGCAATGTCCATCACCAATTCTTGAACAGGTTTGCCAGCCACTTCTTGTTTGAAAAGAAGCCACTCGCCTTTGTCTGTTTTCAGACGGTCAGCTTGCTCAACAGTGATACCGTTACCACGAGCCCAACCTTGTGCTGCTTTAGTCGCGTTGCCTTCTGCATCGAATGCTACAGAAACAGCAGGGCCACGTTTTTCAACGACTTTGTCCGCTTGGCCTTCAGCCAGTGCTGTTACTTTAAGTGCTAGACGACGAGGTGCTGCGTACCACTTGATGCCTTCGTGAGAAAGCTCAGCCGTTTTAAGGCCTGCTTCAAAGTTAGAAGCAAATGCTTCTGCTAGAGAACGAAGTGCCGTTGGTGGAAGCTCTTCCGTACCCAGTTCAATTAGAAAATTCTTCGCCATGATTATTTATCCTCGTTCTTTGCTACAGGTCGGCACATTGGGAAGCCAAGCGCTTCACGTGACGCGTAGTACGCCTCAGCAACTGATTTAGTCAGGTTGCGAATACGAAGAATGTAACGTTGACGCTCTGTAACAGAGATAGCTTTGCGCGCATCAAGGATGTTGAATGCGTGACCTGCTTTTAGAATGCGCTCGTAAGCTGGAAGCGGAAGTGGCTTCTCAAGCTCAAGTAGCTCTTTACACTCTTTTTCACACTGATCGAAGAAAGTGAATAGGAAATCGACGTCTGCGTGCTCAAAGTTGTATGTTGATTGCTCTACTTCGTTTTGGTGGAAGATGTCACCGTAAGTCACGTTAGAACCGTCTGGTGCAACGTTCCATACTAGGTCGTAAACAGAATCAACTTCCTGGATGTACATTGCTAGACGTTCGATACCGTAAGTGATCTCGCCAGTTACTGGCTTACACTCAAGGCCGCCAACCTGTTGGAAGTAAGTAAACTGAGTTACTTCCATGCCGTTTAGCCATACTTCCCAACCAAGGCCCCATGCGCCTAGTGTTGGGTTTTCCCAGTTATCTTCAACGAAGCGAATGTCGTGAACAAGTGGGTCAATACCAAGAACCTCTAGTGAGCCTAGGTACAACTCTTGGATATTGTCTGGCGATGGTTTTAGCGCTACTTGGAATTGGTAGTAGTGCTGCAGACGGTTAGGGTTTTCACCGTAACGGCCATCAGTAGGACGACGTGAAGGTTGTACGTAAGCTGTAGACATTGGCTCTGGGCCAAGTGCTCGTAGACATGTCATTGGGTGAGAGGTGCCTGCACCTACTTCCATATCTAGAGGTTGAACAATGGTACAACCGTTTTGAGCCCAGTAATCCTGCAGCGCGAGGATCATTCCCTGGAAGGTTTTGATATCGTATTTTTGCATAGTCAGGTTCGCGCGATTCTTTTAAATGAATGAGAAAAATAACCTCTGAGTATACCGAGATATTCGTAAAGCGAGTAGGGGTAATCTTGTTTAATTAGTGGTCTAAAATGTCGTTTAGTGGATTTTTTTGCCTTTAATGTTTGTTTTTCGGTGCAAGTGGATATTTTGATCAGTTTGGGACTTGTTTTTGAAAAGCTGGGTGATTAAAATCTCGCGGTCTTTGGGGAGTAGCTTGCTTATTCATAGCCTATTGAATGAGTTCGTTCGTCAACATAATTGATGCAAAATCATCATGGCGCTCGAGGCAACCACCACCTTGGTGGGGCTTAGCAAGACCTTAGACAAGCATCGTGAACCGGGATGGGGCGCGAGGTTTGTCTTTGGTTAAATATAATAATCTCCATCCCCAATGAGCATGTCTTGAGCGTTTTAGCTATTTCAATTACAACTGTCGCCTTAGCCGAGATCGGTGATAAGACCCAGTTGTTATCCCTTTTATTAGCCAGTCGATATCGTAAACCGATCCCGATTATCGCCGCTATTTTCTTTGCCACCATTGCCAATCATGCGCTTGCTGCATGGCTCGGAGTCGTGGTTGCAGACTACCTATCTCCAGAAGTTCTAAAGTGGGTGCTGGTGGTCAGTTTTATCGCGATGGCGGGTTGGATTTTGATCCCTGATAAGCTGGATGATGATGAGCAAATCTCGAACCGAGGCCCGTTTGTTGCCAGTTTTATCGCGTTCTTTATTGCTGAAATTGGTGATAAGACCCAGATAGCGACGTCAATCCTTGGGGCTCAATACGCCGATGCTTTAACTTGGGTCGTTCTAGGGACGACCATAGGTATGTTGCTCGCCAATGTGCCTGTGGTGATCATTGGTAAGCTGTCTGCTGATAAGATGCCTCTTGATCTTATTCGTAAGATCACAGCCTTGTTATTTGTTGGTTTGGCCTTTGCGGCGGCTTTCTTTTAGTGAGGACTGTCCGTCTCACCATAACCAATTGGTAGGGTAATGTGTGATGAGTCATACTCTTATTATCTTGTCAGGTTTATCGGGCGAATGAACATATAACTGTCATACTTGTCATGATATTTTAATCTTGTGAGTTAAGAACACGAGGGCATGATTATGTTGACGCGTTATACGGGTATTACTCCACAAAACCAAAGCTATCTATTTACCTTTGGTTTGGCTCTTACATTACTAGGCATGGTGTTGACGGACATGTGGCTGCCGATGGTTGTCGGTGCCATCATCATGACTGGACTGGCGGTGGAGTCTTGGATTCGCATCGCGCATATTATTCCGATGCGCAAAGATATCCGAGACATTCAGCATCAGCTCGAACAGCTGCAAAATAAATCGAGAGATCAATAAAAAAAGCCGCTGGTGCTCTGAGTTCTGTATAAGAACACAAGGTACCAACGGCTTTTTTGATGTTTGATTATCGGTGGGGCGTTATGCCTCTAACCCTTTTCTGATCAAATACTGGTAAGGCAAAGTTTCTGTCACTTGGCCTACCAACTGGTGATCCATAAAGCGACAAAAACTCGGGATATCTCGAGTCGTCGAAGGATCATCGGCTTTTACCAGTAATACATCGCCATCCTGCATGTTTCTAATTGTCTTCCTGACCATCATTACTGGTTCTGGGCAACGCAGGCCTTCAGCTTCTAAAGTGTGGGTTGCCAGCTCAGGTTTGAATGTCATGGTTTGGATCTCTATATCTATCGAACGAGTGAATAATACGTCTGCAGAAAAAATATGCAATAAGTGCTTGGCAAATTGAATTATTTTCTATAACTTAGTTAACAAGTTGATAACAACTTGCAGCGAGGGCAACTAGCTAAGGAGTAGCGATGTTGACAGGATTAGATAGATTAACAATTTATTCGGTGCTCTGTTTTATTTCTTTTTGTGCGTTAGTACTACGCTCATCAACAGAGACCTCACTGATGCCTATTTTTGGCATTGTAGCAACGATTATTGGTATTTGGGTAGAGATGCGCCGCTGGCAAGGTATCGCCGAAGAGCAAGAGCATTAACCCCAATACAATAAGTCATTTCCGATACGAAAACATTCCGACACTATCCCCAATTTTCTTGGGCTTCCCCGCGTAATTGCGGGATTTTTTTTGTCTAAAGCATGCTATAAACAACCTAGCAATCAATCAATGACAATTGTAGACAACTAGGTAAGTGGCGTGGAATTAGAAGACATCTATCGTAGAGACCTAAATTTGCTGGTCGCCTTAAAGGTACTCATTGAAGAGGGCAGTGTTAGTCAGGCCGCACTTCGTCTGAATTTAAGCCAATCGGCAACCAGTCGAGTGCTGGGGCGATTAAGAGATTTACTCAACGATCCGCTGTTTACCCGTCAAGGTCAGCGTCTTATCCCCACTAAGAAAGCACTCGAAATCAGTCAACGTATCGATCAGCCTTTAGAGTCATTTCGCAAGTTGCTTAGCCCGAGTGACTTTGACCCTTATTATTGCAGTGAGCGCTTTCTGATTGCGACCACTGACTACGCGATGCAGACTATTTTGCCGTACGCATTGCCTAAGATATACGAGCAAGCGCCGAATATCTCTTTGGAATTTGCTCCACTGCAGCATGAGCATTTATTTAAACAGCTCAGCACCGAACGCGTCGATATGGCGATTTGCCGTCCGATTGGCAGTATCGCACCACTGCATCAAGAAGTGTTGGGGCCAGTTGGTGTGTCGTGTCTGTTATCTAAAAATCATCCTCTGGCTGGTAAACCACTAAGCCTTGAGGACTATGTGTCTTTGCCTCACGCGATGATCGCCATCAGTGATGGTGTAAAAGCGCTGCTCGATAATGCGTTAGCCAATCAACAACCTCGAAAAATGGTATTACGCGCCTATCACCTTGAAGCGGCATTGGCGATTGTTGATAGAATGCCATTGGTGATCACTGTCCCTGCCGACTTGGCGTATTTGGTCGCTGAGCGTTATGAGTTAGTGGTTAAGCCGCTGCCCTTCGAGTTTATGCCGTTTGATTATTCACTGATCTGGCACTCGCGCTGCGATTCTTCTGACTCGCAACAGTGGTTAAGAAGAGTGGTGAAAGAGGAGTGTGGCGAATTGATTCAAAAGCGGATAGCGGATGTCGGCTTGGGTTAACTAAGGTTTAGCTTGGGTTCACTCGATCTCAAATGACAAAAACGTAAAAGGGCTGATAAAATCAGCCCTTTGCATTTTATATCGGTCTAAATATTACCGTTTGATCTCAAGATTATAGCTTGATGACCACACGACCTGTGATTTGACCGTTAGTGATGTCTTCTGCGGCTTGGATAGCGTTGTCTAGAGACACTTCTTTGGTTGCTTGAGCGTAGAAAGACTCTGGTAGTAGTTCAGCCAGTTGTTCCCACGCTTTAATGCGTTTTTCACGAGGGCACATTACAGAATCAACACCTTGCAGGCGAACGTTACGTAGAATGAATGGCATTACGGTTGTTGGTAAGTCAAAGCCGCCTGCTAGGCCACACATTGCTACCGCACCGTTGTAATCAATTTGCGCTAATACTTTCGCTAATACTTTGCTACCAACGGTATCGATAGCACCAGCCCACAGTTGTTTCTCTAGTGGTTTCGCTGGCTCTTCTAATTCAGCACGTTCTACGATGCGTGAAGCGCCTAATGACTTTAGAAGCTCGCCATTTTCAGAAGCACGGCCAGTCACAGCAGCCACTTTGTAACCTAACTGGTTAAGTAGAGTGATAGACACGCTGCCTACGCCGCCACTTGCACCTGTTACTAGAATTTCACCATCTTCTGGTTTGATGTCAGCATCTACGATCGCTTGTACACAAAGCATTGCCGTGAAGCCAGCAGTACCAATAGCCATTACTTTTTTAGCGTCTAGACCTGCTGGCATTGGCACTAGCCAGTCACCGTTTAGGCTTGCTTTCTCAGCCATGCCACCCCAGTGTCCTTCACCAACACCCCAGCCCGTTAGAACTACTTCGTCGCCCGCCTTGTAGCGTGGGTCATCTGATTGTGAAACTACACCAGAAAGGTCGATACCAGGAACCATAGGGAAGTTACGAACAATGCGCCCTTTTCCCGTAATTGCTAAACCATCTTTGTAGTTCAAAGAAGAGTAGTTCACATCAATTTTTACATTACCTTCTGGTAATTGAGACTCTTCGACTTGAGAAATTGATGCGATAGTTTTTCTGTCTTCTTGGTTTAGTACAAGTGCTTTAAACATGATTTGCTCCGAGGGAGGAATAATTAGGAAACTGAAGTAACTTTAGTTGAATTTTCGGAGAAAAAATAATGAAACATTAACATTGAATTTATGCGTTTTATGCATAGATTGATATGGTGTCTTTGCTTTTTCTCTGTTTATTGAGTGGATCTATCTGCCGATCACAATAAAAAGTGCAGCTATAGAAATATAGCTGCACTAAAATCACTCGGTAAGTTTTACCTCCACTGAGCGCTATGGGCGTTCAAATACCGTTGCAATACCTTGCCCCAAACCAATACACATGGTTGCTAGGCCGTACTTCACGTCTTGCGCTTCCATTAGGTTGATTAGGGTGGTCGAGATACGAGAGCCTGAACAGCCAAGTGGGTGACCCAGTGCTATCGCACCGCCGTTAAGGTTTACTTTCTCGTCAACCACATCCAGTAGGCCTAGGTCTTTAGCACATGGTAGGGATTGAGCAGCAAATGCTTCGTTTAGCTCAACCACACCCATGTCTTCAATCGTTAGACCAGCGCGCTTCAGCGCTTTCTTGGTTGCGGGTACTGGTCCGTAACCCATGATTGAAGGGTCACAGCCTGCGATAGCCATAGACTTCACTCGAGCACGAATCTTAAGGCCAAGCGCATTGGCTTTCTCTTCGCTCATGATCAACATTGTCGATGCACCATCAGACAGTGCTGATGATGTGCCTGCTGTCACCGTGCCGCTGGCTGGGTCAAACACAGGGCGCAACTGAGATAGACCTTCAACCGTAGTTTCTGGGCGAATCACTTCATCGTAATCCAGAGTAAACAGTGAACCGTCTGCTGCGTGAGCTTCGGTTGGTAGGATTTCGTTCTTGAAACGACCTTCTACTGTTGCAGCTTGTGCACGAGCGTGTGAGCGTGCAGCGAAGGCATCTTGGTCTTCACGGCTAATACCGTGCATTTTACCTAGCATTTCAGCGGTTAGGCCCATCATCCCTGCCGCTTTCGCTACGTTCTTGGACATACCCGGGTGAAAATCAACACCGTGGTTCATTGGTACATGACCCATGTGTTCAACACCACCGATCAAGCAGATTTCCGCATCACCAACCATGATTGAGCGTGTTGCATCATGCAGAGCTTGCATAGATGAACCACATAAACGGTTAACGGTGACAGCGCCAATTTCAATCGGTAAGCCAGCCAGTAGAGCGGCGTTACGTGCAACGTTGAAGCCTTGCTCTAGCGTTTGTTGTACACAGCCCCAGTAGATATCTTCTATCTCAGAAGGGTTAACTTCTGGGTTACGCTCTAAAATGCCTTTCATCAAATGCGCAGACAGATCTTCAGCACGAGTGTGACGGTAAGCTCCACCTTTGGAACGTCCCATTGGGGTGCGAAGGCAATCAACAACAACTACATTATTCATTTTGCTATTCCTTTTCCAAATGTGGGTTACAGAGAACTGGCTTGTTGAGCGTCGTAAAAGCTTTCGCCTTTCGCTGCCATATCAAGCAATAGTTGAGGAACTTGGTACATTGCACCTAAGTCTTGGTAGCCTTTCGCCATTTCAACGAAGTTACCAATACCCACACTGTCTAAATAGCGGAATACGCCGCCTCTGAATGGAGGGAAGCCTAATCCGTAAACCAGTGCCATATCCGCTTCTTGCGGTGTCGCGATTATGCCTTCTTCTAAACAAAGCACCACTTCGTTGATCATAGGAATCATCACACGTTGGATAATTGTCTGGTCATCAAAATCTTGTGGTTGTTCGCATACGTCAGCCAAGATAGGAAGAATGTCTTCAGAGAAGGTCTTCTTAGGACGACCGCGTTTGTCTACGCTGTATGTGTAGAAGCCGCTACCGTTTTTCTGACCGTATTTTTCAGCAACGTAAAGTGCATCAATCGCATCACGGCCTTCTTTACCCATACGCTCAGGGAAACCTTGCGCCATTACAGCTTGTGCGTGGTGTGCTGTGTCTAGTCCCACAACGTCTAGTAAGTATGCAGGGCCCATTGGCCAACCGAACTTACGCTCCATCACTTTATCGATCTTGGTGAAGTCAGCGCCGTCACGTAGCAACATGCTAAAACCGCCAAAGTAAGGGAAAAGTACACGGTTGACGAAGAAGCCTGGGCAATCATTTACAACGATAGGGGATTTACCCATCTTCGCAGCGTAAGCAACAACGCGATTGATTGTCTCTTCTGAAGTATGTTCACCACGGATGATCTCAACCAAAGGCATGCGATGCACTGGGTTAAAGAAGTGCATGCCACAGAAATTTTCAGGGCGCTTCAGTGATTTCGCTAACAGGTTGATCGGAATCGTAGAGGTGTTTGATGTTAGAACTGTGTCTTCACCAACCAAACCTTCCACTTCGCTTAATACTGCTGCTTTTACTTTCGGGTTTTCTACAACCGCTTCTACAATCACGTCTGACTGTTCGACACCTGCGTAATGCAGACTTGGAGTAATAGAAGACAGAATGTCTGCCATCTTGAATCCATCTAGGCGACCGCGCGATAAGCGTTTATTCAACAGTTTAGAAGCTTCGTTCATACCAAGATCAAGCGATGCTTGGGCGATGTCTTTCATCATCACTGGCACGCCCTTCAATGCTGATTGGTAAGCAATACCGCCGCCCATGATGCCAGCACCTAGTACGGCTGCACGTTCGGTTGCTTTGTTTGCTGACTTACCTGCTTGTTTTGCTAAGCCTTTAATGTATTGGTCATTTAAGAACAGGCCTACCAGTGCTTTCGCTTCTTCAGATTTTGCTAGCTTAACGAAGTGCTTACGTTCGATGTCTAGAGCTGCATCGCGATCGCTACGCGCTGCTTCTTCAATAGCAATCACGGAAGTAATCGGTGCTGGGTAGTGAGGCCCTGCTTTTTGAGCCACTAAGCCCTTAGCCATGGTAAAGCTCATCATCGCTTCGAGTTTGCTGAGTGAAAGCGCGGATGTTTTTTGTTTACGGCGTAGCTGCCAATCTAATTTTTCATTGGCTGCTAGAGATACGGTGTTTATTGCTGATTCTAGTAATTGGTCTGTTTCAACAATCGCATCTAACAAGCCAACTTTAAGTGCTTCATCTGCACGGCATGCTTTGCCTTGCGTGATAATTTCCATTGCGCTGTCAGCACCGATAACACGAGGCAGGCGTACACAACCACCAAAGCCAGGCATGATGCCAAGTTTGGTTTCAGGTAGGCCTATGCTGGTGGTCTTGTCACCGATACGGAAATCGGTAGCGAGTACACATTCACAGCCACCGCCAAGGGCATGACCACGCATCATTGAAAGCGTTGGGACAGGGAGGTCTTCGAGCTTACTGAAGATTGAATTAGCGAATCTTAACCATTCATCAAGTTCTGCTTCTGGCTTAGCAAATAGGCCAAGAAATTCAGTGATGTCTGCGCCTACAATGAACGCGTCTTTGTTTGAAGTTAAGATTAAACCACGTAATCCAGCGTGAGCATTAAGAGCATCTAACGCTTTATCTAGTGATTCTAAAGTCGCAAGGTCGAGCTTGTTTACAGAGGCTGGTGCACAGAAGCTTAATTCCGCAATACCATCTTGTAATTCCTTTACCTGTAGGGTGTTAGCTTGGTAAATCATTGTCTATCTCCATGACATACAATCCACGATTGTTTGAGAGAATCTTGTTATCTTTCTATTATTGTAGAGAACCTGGTAAGACCAGTTGTATTAGTCTGTACCTCTGGTTGATGAATTTCAATACATTTTTAAACAATTGTTTAACATTGTGCGATAGCACAGATCCTCTAACTGTTATTATTTACGCGTGATACACTTCATTTATCTTATTAATTAAGTTAACGATATGAATGAACAGCCTTATTTAATCCCTGCCACTTCGGCCCTATTTGAAGAAGAGATAAAGAAAAGCGTCTTTATTACGCATCTTGCTCATACGCCAAGTGTAGAAGCTGCGAAACAGTTCGTAGAGCAGATAAAAAAAGAGCACGCTTCTGCACGACATAACTGCTGGGGTTTTGTCGCAGGTAGACCTGAAGATTCAATGCGTTGGGGATTTAGTGATGATGGTGAACCCTCAGGTACAGCGGGTAAGCCTATCTTGGCGCAACTGTCTGGTTCTGGTGTCGGTGAATTGACGGCGGTGGTGACTCGTTACTCCGGTGGGATCAAGCTTGGTACAGGAGGCTTGGTTAAGGCGTACGGCGGAGGAGTGCAACAAGCCCTCAAGCTGCTTCAAACAATCGAGAAAAAAATAACCACAAAATTACGGCTAGAGTTAGACTATGGCTTCGTGCCGATCGCACAATCCATCATGGCCCAGCATAAGGCAGTTGAGCTCCAAGCGGATTATGGTATTCAAGTTGAGCTCATTATCGAGATAGAGCTTCTTCAGGTAGATTCGTTTACCCAAACCATGATCAATAAAAGCGGTGCTAAGGCACTGGTCATGAAAGTTAAACACAACTAGGAAGTGTGAAGCATTTCGCTTCGTTCAATAGCTCATGCAATTTCGCTCCATTATTCGAATCGTCGGATTATTATTAGCACTTTTTAGTGTATCAATGCTCGCCCCTGCGCTCGTCGCACTGATCTATCGAGATGGTGCGGGTGTACCGTTTGTGACGACCTTCTTCGTGCTGTTGTTTTGTGGCGCGGTTTTCTGGTTTCCAAACCGACGTTATAAGCATGAATTAAAAGCGCGTGATGGCTTTTTGATTGTGGTGTTGTTCTGGACGGTAATCGGCAGTGCGGGTGCGCTGCCGTTTTTGATCGCCGATAACCCCAATATTTCAGTCACCGATGCCTTCTTTGAATCTTTTTCTGCATTAACTACCACCGGTGCGACTGTGATTGTCGGCCTTGATGACCTGCCTAAGGCAATTCTGTTTTACCGTCAGTTTCTACAATGGTTTGGTGGTATGGGTATCATCGTATTAGCGGTCGCCATCCTTCCCGTTCTCGGTATCGGTGGTATGCAGCTATATCGTGCAGAAATTCCAGGTCCGGTTAAAGACAGTAAGATGACACCGCGTATTGCTGAAACGGCAAAAGCACTGTGGTACATCTATCTGAGTCTAACTATTGCTTGTGCGGTGGCGTTTTGGCTTGCAGGCATGAGCTTCTTTGATGCGATCAGTCATAGCTTCTCTACTATCGCAATTGGTGGCTTCTCGACTCATGATGCGAGTATGGGCTATTTCAACAGTCCGGCAATCAACATGATCACGGTCGTGTTCCTTCTTATCTCTGCGTGTAATTATTCACTCCACTTTGCAGCCTTTGCTTCTGGTGGTGTGCATCCTAAGTATTATTGGAAAGATCCTGAATTCCGCGCCTTTATCTTTATTCAAGCAGTCTTGTTCTTAGTTTGTTTCTTATTACTGCTGAATCACCACTCTTATGACTCGTATTACGACGCTTTCGACCAAGCGTTGTTCCAAACTGTGTCTATATCTACCACAGCAGGTTTCACTACGACTGGTTTCTCTGAGTGGCCATTGTTCTTACCTGTTCTGCTTCTATTCTCTTCTTTTATAGGTGGTTGTGCAGGTTCAACGGGTGGCGGTATGAAAGTCATTCGAATATTACTGCTTACCTTGCAAGGTGCTCGTGAAATGAAGCGCCTTGTTCATCCGCGAGCTGTCTATACCATCAAAGTTGGCGGGTCAGCATTATCACAACGTGTTGTGGATGCGGTTTGGGGATTTTTCTCGGCATACGCACTGGTTTTTGTGGTTTGCATGTTAGCGCTTATCGCCACCGGGATGGATGAGCTAAGTGCTTTCTCTGCTGTGGCGGCGACATTGAATAATCTTGGCCCCGGCCTTGGTGAGGTGGCGGTGCACTTTGGCGATGTGAATGACAAAGCGAAATGGGTGCTGATCGTATCGATGCTATTCGGCCGTTTGGAAATATTTACTTTATTAATTTTATTGACCCCTACGTTTTGGCGTAGCTAAGGACAACATTGTGGCAAAAGCTCTATTTTTGTATTCAAGCCGTGAAGGGCAGACCAAGAAAATTTTGAACTATATAAAAGAAGAAATGCATGAGGTCGAATGTGAGCTTCAAGATTTGCATACGCTTGGTCATGTCGACTTTGCTCAATATGACAGAATTCTGATTGGTGCATCGATTCGTTATGGTCATTTCAATAAGAAGCTATATCAGTTTATTGGTGCCAACCTTGCCCAGTTGCAATCAAACAAGGTTGCTTTCTTTTGTGTGAACTTAACGGCTCGTAAAGAAGATCAAGGTAAAGATACGCCTGAAGGTAGCGCCTATATTAAGAAATTTCTTGTTAAGTCCCCGTGGCAACCTACTTTGATCGGTGTATTTGCTGGTGCCCTCTATTACCCTCGTTATAACTGGTTCGACAGAACCATGATTCGCTTCATTATGAATATGACAGGTGGTGAAACGGATACCACCAAGGAAATCGAGTACACAAACTGGGAGAAAGTCTCTTTGTTCACTGAAAAACTAAAGAATATGTAAGAGAAAAGCCTACTTTTGAGACGTTTTGAACTCTTTTTAATCGAATGGATAAAAAAATGAGAAAAAGCTCAAAAAGGGCTTGCCAGTGTGATCGAAATCTCTATAATTCCACCTCGCTGACACGGGATGGCTTCAACAGAAACCAGAACCAATCAGCAGGTCAAATTAGCCAAGCTAAGCGCTTGAAAAAAGTTTTGAAAAAAGTGGTTGACACTAAAACTTAAATCGCTAAAATGGCCGTCCGATTTGAGCGAAGCTCGAAAAGGAAAGCTCTTTAACAATTTAAACCTATCAATCTGTGTGGGCACTCGTTGATGAATATCAAAACGTTTTATCTTCCCTT
>NZ_CANLBV010000087.1 GCF_947488985.1 uncultured Vibrio sp. | reverse complement strand
ACATCGACGCCTCTGCCTTGTATAAATACCCAGCAACTCGCTGCAAAAATCAGCTCGAAAGATCAACACGCCCTAATAATGCTTTATTCTTATAATTCAGTGTTTTGAAGAGGTATCCAATAGCTAGTGTATTCATTAGCTCCTGTATTATTGGCCATGCACATGATGCGGTTTTTCGATAAAATAGCGGAACATAAATTTTGAAAATCGACTCAAAGGTACAACATGAATCCTTATAAGCTCTACTTAGTGACTGATGATCAGCAAGATATAGGCACACTAAAGTTTGTGGTTGAGCAAGCGGTCGCGGGTGGCGTCACCATGGTACAAGTGAGAGAAAAACATGGGGATGTGAGAGCCTTTATTGAGCGTGCGCTTGCGGTTAAGTCGATTCTGGCCGGTTCAGGCGTACCGCTAATCATCAATGATCGAGTGGACGTGGCACTGGCCGTCGATGCTGATGGGCTGCATTTGGGGCAGTCGGATATGCCCGCCGTATTGGCACGGCAGCTGGTTGGCCAAGATAAGATCCTTGGCCTGTCGATTGAAACTGAACAGCAGCTACAAGAAGCCAATAGTTTGCCGATCGATTACATTGGTTTGAGTGCGCTTTTTGCCACATCAACTAAGACTAATCTGAAGAGGCATTGGGGTTATCAAGGTATTCAAATGGCGTTGGAGACAACAAGATTACCGATTGTCGGTATCGGGGGAATCAACGAGTCGAATATTCCGCAGTTAGTTAAGACTGGCATTCATGGCTTGGCGTTAGTTTCGGCGATCTGTCATGCCAAAGATCCGAAAACAGAGACAGAGCATCTATTGTCTTTAATGGAGTGATACTAATTGTCGTAATTCTAGTTGGTTAAAAGATTGATTACGTAGTTTATTTTATTGAAGAATAAAGACTTATCACAAAATCCTGCCGTTTGATGTAGAAGCAATTGTAGGTTACTTACTTATTCGGATAAAGATAGGGATCACTTTACTTGCCATTGATTGAAAATACACGGTCTGCGAAGTTGTGTGTCTAGTTGTGTATTGCTTTACTAAACAACCGTATTTAGAGGTAGGTCATCTATTTACTAAATTCCCTCCGATTTACTTGTGTTTTCCATGACCAGGTTTATGTTTAAAGTACTAATTTTGTTGATGTTAGCTGTTTAAGTGAGTCCGATGAGCAATTACGGAACAACAAGCTGAACTCTGGCGGTATCGACAGTTTTCATAACATCAGTCTTAATTTTACCCGACAAGGACGTCAAATGAAGCTAACGGATGATTTTTCAAAACAGGCCATCGATGCCGCAATCAAAATTGCCGCGGTTGCGATGCTCGTTTATTGGTGTTTTTCGATTTTACGCCCATTTATTTTATTGGTGGTGTGGGGGGCAATCATTGCGACCGCGCTATATCCGCTTGCGGTCGCCATCTCAAATAAAACCGGTATGTCGAAAGGCAAGGCCAGTGCGCTGTTAAGTTTCATAGGTGTGATACTGTTATTGATCCCGCTGGGCGCGCTATCTTCTGGTATCTACACCAGTAGCACGGATTTAATTGCTGGCTTGCAAGATGGTAGCTTGCCTCTGCCCAAACCTAAACCATCACTGCAAGAGATTCCTTTAATAGGCGAGAAAGTCTACGCCACCTTAGTTCACGCTTCGTCGAATATTGAGGGCGTATTTATTAAGTACGCTGAAGAGCTCAAGGTATTGGCCTCTAAAGCCGCGTCTATCTTAGGCTCTTTAGGCGGTGGATTTCTTCAGTTTATTATTTCGACCATTATTGCAGGCGCATTTATGAGTAATGCGGATAAATGCCAAGCGGGTGTGACGCTTTTGGTGGCTCGTTTAACGGATGGTAAAGGTGCTGGCTTGGTACAGCTATCCAAGTCGACCGTGCGCAGTGTTGTACAAGGTGTGATTGGGGTGGCAGTGATTCAGTCCATCATGTCGGCGATCGGCTTAATGATTGCGGGCGTTCCGGCCGCCGCTGTATGGGCACTGGCAGTGTTGCTGGTTGCAATCATCCAACTGCCACCGATTCTGGCGTTGCTGCCTGCGATCATTTATATGTTCAGCGTCGAATCAACGCTAGCAGCAAGCTTGTTTTTAGTGTGGTGTATTTTGGTTAGTGGTAGCGATGCGATTTTAAAGCCAGTGCTGTTAAGCCGGGGTTCACATATTCCAATGTTGGTTATTTTACTTGGTGCACTAGGTGGTATGGCGATGTCAGGTATTGTGGGGCTGTTCGTTGGTGCAGTTATCTTGAGTTTGTCTTATGAATTACTGGTCTCTTGGCTGAACTTAGAGCCAAAAACCGAGGAGAAATAAGATGAAGGCAGTCTCGCAAGACGACAACTTCTATTTCTTATTCTTCGCGCTGCTGGTGTTGTTTTTTGGCTGTGCGGTCATGCAGCAGTTTTACCCACAAGGGCAAAAAACGATTCTGTTTCTCATCATTATTACCCTAGCGATTTCGATTGTTGGTATTCATAAAGAGCGAGCCTTGTATCGATCTTGGTATGGCTTGTTGCTGATCACAGCATCGGTGACTGGTTCTTTCTCGTTTTTGGACGGCTATAACCTATCGCTGCTGACTCTCTCCGCATTAGCCACATTCTTGTTTTCGCACATTTACTCGGCGTTAAAGCAGGTGATGAAAGCCCAAACGGTAACCCCCAACCATATTATCGGTTCGATCTGCATTTACCTATTATTAGGTTTAGCGTGGTCGACCCTCTATTTATTGATTTTGGAGTTCTTTCCTAATGCATTTTATGGGCTAGAAGAGCAGCTCTGGCTTACTAACCTATTCAACGCGATGTACTTCAGCTTTATTACGCTGACGACGGTCGGTTATGGCGATATTTCACCCGCTCTGCCTATCGCTCAATTCTTTGTGTTTATGGAATCTATCATTGGCAGTTTTTACTTAGCGATTATGGTCGCGAGCTTAGTCAGCGTTCGGCTCGCGCAGTCTCACCCTCAGTAGCATCTCTATCTTAGCTGCATGGTTTGAGTAGCAGGATGGTTTGAATAGATGCATATATCGAGATACCATTTTTAAAACCTGTCTTTTGATTAAGTTCGACTGGGTGTCCTTTCGGTTTGAAAATAGTGGTTGGTAAAGAGTAGCTTGGTAAATTATGGTTTGAAAAATAGCCAAAAACGAAAGTATTGAGACAATTTAAGCGCATCGCTTGCTATCACTGATGCAACTACCGAAAAACCGTGGTCAATAATGGTATGATCGTCAGTTCAGCACCATAAGTGATAAAGAATAGGAAATAGAATGACCCACCTTACCGAACAGCAAGAAGCCGCAATGGCGACGTTTAAAGAAAACTTACACCTTCCCAATGGTGGTTTTCATAAACTGATTATCGAGCTAAGTAAGGAATTTCAGCTGCCTTTTCAAAAGGTGCGCGCCGTTTTAAAGAAAGCTCAAAAAGATGTCGAGCGACAGATCCGTGAAGATTTTTCGAGTGTTGATGAGTCGGTTCTTAGCCAAGAAAATTGGTTGAGTATCATTAAGTCGAAGCTGGTCGAGCTGGCGGAAGATAACCAAACGGTCATGGATAAACTGCAACTCAACCTGAAATATCAGAAAGTGTTGGCTGCAACCAATGGTTCAATCACAAGTGAAGACGAGCGTGATGAATTGATCGAAGAGTTGATTCAAGCTTATGAGAAAGAGGTGTTCAAACCTTTACTGGCAATGCTGCACACAACAAAGCTGTATTGGAAGTTAATGCTGGTGGATGAGACATGTAAGATGAATGAGGAGAATCGTGAGAAGTTCAGTGATTACCCTCAACACATGCAAGCTGCAGAACACTTATATACGCTGGATCAGAAGTTAAGGTCGATGCCGTTAACTTATTAGTCCATGAATGCACTGATAATGAGTCATTGGTGATTCAGAGTTCGATATAAGTTGGTTTCAATAGAAGCACGATAACCTAGCTAGCGTTAGCCGCGTGTGAAATGCAAAAAGGGCTAGGTTCTGATCTGTTTTACTTCTACTCTATTTTGTTCTGCTAGAGCGAATTGAGGGTGACATCTTTTATATCTTTGGAACTAGGCGATGTTTCTTTTTGTCGCCTTTGGGAAATGCTACAGGAGTGTGAAATGTCCTAGGGTGTTTCCGTTGCGCGAAACGATAGTTCCGATGCTGTTTCGTTCATTAAATTCAAAGTCGATGAGATAACTGTGGTGTTGTAGCTTGGGCAATATGTGGCGGTGGAGTATATCGCTATTGAGCTGTCGAATCTCGGTGACCCATGAAATCTTTTCTTTGTGTAAGTCTATTTTGATCTTGAGCATTTATTACCTTTTAGTTTATTGACGGTTTTTTCGCGTGATAGTTGGTACCAATGGGTTTGTCGTGTTGTTCTGCGTGACATAATTGTGCCTTGTGTTTATTACATTTAGTGAGCCGAACTATCTTAGGCTTTCGCAAATAAATAGTTTGCGTAAAAGAAAGCAAATAACGGATAGAACGGTAGTGAGGTTAGAATTTAAAAAGCTATTGAATGACTATCTGGGTGAAAGCTGACGCAGAGATGGTGTAACGAGGAATCGAGAACTGTCTTTGTGGAACTTGAACTTACTTTAGCATTAACAGCTCTATAGTTCAGAGCCAAGAGGCGCACTATACGCCTAGTTTTTAAAATTACAACTCAATTAGAAAATAATTTGGAATGAGTTATCGTCACCAATTGAAGGCCCAATGAGTGCAGGGCGGGGGATTGGTCAGGTCTGAGTGGTGCATCGCGTAATCCAACCCTAGACCGATAACGGTATTCGCTCTAGACACTGGTCCGTGTTACTGAGGCGTTTTGTACTAGATACGACTGTTAACCCCTTGTTGTTGCGCGTTATACCATCTTTAAATAGTGCTTTAACAAAATATGAATACTGACTTTTACGTTTATGAATAAGAAAGTGGTTGTATCGCTAATTTAGTGCAAATATAATTGATAATAGTTATCACTTGCGTTGCAATTTTGTTGTCAACACAATGATGCAATTTAAATTATCGTTATTTAGCAGTTGTGTACGCCCCATGCTCACCGATGAGTATTGTAACTTTTTATCAGCGATGTGACTTTTATTGTCATGAGTGGTGGTTTGTATCAATGGCAAAGGAAGAAACATGAAGAAAACAATTAATTCAGTTCGCCAATTATTGAGCGGGCTTGCCATCGTTCTTGCATCATCTTTCATGGTGACCGCTCAAGCGGAAACCGTCACCATTGAACACTCCAAAGGGACAGCGCAGTTTACTGAAGTACCACAACGAGTAGTGGTTCTGGGACATGGTAGCTTGGATGTTCTTGACAAAATTGGTGTGCAGCCGGTTGGTGTTTCTCACAGCTTGCTGCCTGACTACCTAGCATCTTATAAAAATACAACAGAAAATACTGGCTCGCTGAGCGAACCTGATTTTGAAGCTATCTACATGTTGAAGCCGGATATTATCATCGCGGAAAACCGCATGCTTAAGGTTTACGACAAGTTGGCACAAATTGCACCAACCATCATGTTCTCTATTGATGGTGATAAGTACTGGCAAGATACCCAACAAAACTGGCGTACGCTAGGTAACATTTTCGGCAAGCAAGCCGAAGTTGAAGCGATTATTGGAGAGACTCAAGCTTCGATTACTGCTGTATATAATGAAGTCGCGTCTGACGATACTACGGCTATGATGCTAATGAACAACGGCAGCAATATTGCAATGTTTAACAAAGGCAGCCGCTACTCAATTATCTTTGATGATTTTGGCTTTGTAGAATCAAAGAGTGCTACCGTTGCACCAATTAAAGGAACGCACGGTAACCTAATTTCATTTGAATACATTGCCGACGCACAACCGGAAGTGATTTACGTTTTAGACCGTGAAAAAGCGATCGGTCGCTCGGAAGGTCGCGCACCGCAATTGTTCGATAATCCGCTAGTAGCAGCAACACCAGCTGCGCAGCACGACAACATTGTTTATCTTGATACCGCTGCTTGGTATCTGACCGGCGGTGGTATTACCGCAATTCACAAAATGATTGATGACGTAGAGCGTGTAATTCAGCAATAATCGTTCATTAAATATTCGGGCTTATAAGAGTATTCTTATAAGCCTTTTTGCACTTTTCACACGGATTATCCGAGACTTACCTATAGTATTATTTCTATGTTGAAACCCATTGCAGCTGCTGTATTTCTTGTTGTGTTGTGCGTTGCGTCATTGATGATAGGAGTCGCTGAAATCAGTTTTAGTGATCTCTTAAATGGCAACCAACACGCCAACTCTATTTATATTGTTAGTCGGATTCCACGACTGTTAGCGATTGTTCTTGCTGGAGCAGGCTTGAGTGTGTCTGGTTTGATTATGCAGCAAATCGTACAAAACAAGTTCGCCGCGCCTTCTACGATGGGAACCATTGATTGCGCCATGCTGGGCTATATTGTCGGTATTCTAGTATTAGGCAATGCTGCGCAATGGGGCTATTTAGGTTTTATCTTCGCGTTTGCCGTTGCTGGAACCATGCTGCTAGTGCGTTTCTTACAGCATCTTAAATTCAAAAATGCCGTATTGGTGCCCTTGATCGGTATCATGTATGGCAACGTCATTTCGGCACTGACTACGTTTATTGCCTACAAGCACGATTTAGTGCAAACAATGTCGGCGTGGACAATGGCTAACTTTGCTAGCGTATTGCAAGGCAGCTATGAAATCCTGTACCTCGCTGTACCTGCTTGTATGTTGGCCTATTACTTTGCGAGTCAATTCAGTGCAGCCAGCATTGGAGAAAGTTTTGCGAAGAATATCGGCCTGAACTACCAGAAAATAGTATTCATTGGTGTCGCACTGGTCGCAATATGCGCCTCTTCAGTGGTGATGATTGTGGGTGTTATCCCATTCCTTGGTTTAATCGTGCCGAATATCGTGTCATTGATGATGGGCGATAACATGAAGAAGATTTTACCTTGGACAGCTTATTGGGGCGTGATCTTAGTACTGGCTTGTGATTTGTTAGCTCGCGTGATCATCTTCCCATATGAGATCCCAATCTCGATGGTGATCAGTATCTTTGGCGGCATCATTTTTATCTACCTAATCATGAGAGACAAGTCGAATGCGTGATTCAGTAAAAATTGCGATTCTGGCTATCGCGTCTTTAGGGATGACAGCGCTCTTTGTTGGGCAAGGGCTAACGTGGGATAACTACGAGTTTTTCTTGTCGTTAAGAATGCCAAAGTTGTTATCGATTGTGTTGGCTGCGGTGGCGATCTCCGCATCATCACTGGTTTTCCAAACCATCACCAATAACCGTATCTTAACCCCTTCGATTTTGGGTTTTGATAGCTTGTACTTACTGGTTCAAACCTCACTTCTGTTTGTGTTTGGTAGCACCAGTTTTTGGGTTATTGATTCAATCGCGAACTTTGCGCTGTCTGTGACTGTGATGATCTTGTTCTCGTTTGCTCTGTTCCATTTTTACTTTAAGAGCAAGCGAAACAACGTATTTACACTGCTGCTGATTGGTATTGTGTGTGGCAGCGTATTCGCGAGTCTTTCTAATTTCTTAGCGATGCTGATTGACCCGAATGAATTTGCCGTACTGCAAAATGTGATGTTCGCTAGCTTCAATAATGTGAAAGGGGAGCTAGTTTACCTGAGCATGATCCCACTCGGGTTGAGCTTGCTGGGTTTGTGGCTCATGTCACCTAAGCTAGATGTACTTTGGCTTGGTGTTGATAACGCGACAAGCTTGGGCGTGAACACCAAACGATTGACGCAAATAACGTTAATTATTGTATCGGTGATGGTGGCAGTCTCTACGGCCTTGGTTGGCCCTGTATTGTTCTTTGGACTGATCACGGTGAGCTTAGCGCGCCAGATCTTTAGCTCTTATCAGCACCGCGTGTTGATCATTGCAAGTAGCTTGTTGGCGGTTGTTTTGTTGGTGTCCGGTCAATGGTTTATTGAAAAAGTGATGTCGTTTGAAACCACAGTCAGTGTGATCATTAACTTGGTCGGTGGTTTGTATTTTATGTTCTTGTTGTTACGTACCAGAATTCAGTAAAGGTAATAAGTAGTGATTAAATTAACCGGTTTAACGAAGAAGTACGGCAAATCGATCGTGGTTAACGATGCCAGTGCCATGTTCCCAAAGGGGGAAGTCACTTCTATTATTGGTCCCAATGGTGCGGGTAAAAGTACCTTGCTTTCAATGGCAAGCCGCCTAACAGACAGTGATGCGGGTGAAGTGGTGATTGGCGATAAACTGCTTGCTGAGTGGGATACCAAAGAGCTCGCCAAACACCTTGCTGTGCTGAGACAATCTAACAACATCAATATGCGATTTACGATTCGCGAGTTGGTCAGCTTTGGTCGTTTTCCCCATTCGCAAGGTCGCTTGAAAGATGAAGATCATAAAATTGTCGACACGGCGCTAGAGCACCTTGGTATTACCGATATTCAAAACAAATACCTTGATGAGCTGAGTGGTGGTCAGCGCCAAATGGCGTTTATTGCTATGGTGGTGGCGCAAGATACCGAGTATGTGTTCCTGGATGAGCCACTCAATAACCTTGATATTAAACACTCGGTTGAGATCATGCAGACGCTGCGTAGATTAGCGCATGAGTTTAATAAAGCAGTGGTGATTGTGATTCACGATATCAACTTTGCTTCTTGCTACTCAGACAACATTGTTGCGATGAAAAAAGGCCAAGTGGTTAAATCAGGCAAGGCCTCAGAGGTAATTGAAAAATCGGTCATGGAATCTATCTATGAGATCCCATTTGAGATCCGTGAGTTCGATGGCGTTCGGATCTGTATGTACTATTCCGGTCACTGATTGATAGACTATTATTAGCTAAGCTAATCAAAGTGATACATCAAAGAGCGCCGAATTTAGGGGCTCTTTTTTATTACCAGTACCTTTTTATTACTACTCATCTTTTTATTACCAGTAAACAAGCCAGTTGCGCAGCTCCTTTATTATGTGCCAACTCTTGTCGATTGATAGCGATGATAGGCTCAGATCGCTAATTTGACTCCATATCGTGATTTGCGCTCCATTTTTTACAAGTCGTTCTCATTTTCATGTTAGGTCGTGAATATCCATCTACACTAATTCTTATAACTGTTTGATTGTTATAAGAGGTAGCAATGACGCGTAAGCCTATCGTGTTGGTGGTTGATGACACTCCAAGCAATTTGGACGTGTTAACAGCAATACTCAAAGACCCGTATCAAGTTAAGGTTGCCATTAACGGTACCATTGCTATGAAAATTGCCAAGACAATGCCGCAACCGGATCTGATCCTGCTCGATGTTATGATGCCTGATATTGATGGCTATGAGGTATGTCGCCAGCTTAAAGATCAGCCGAATACCGCCCATATCCCGATCATATTTGTGACTTCTAAGATAGAGCTCAAAGATGAGGTGAAAGGGCTTGCCTTGGGCGCTGTGGATTATCTCACTAAGCCTATTACACCTGAAATTGCGCTTCAGCGCGTGAAAACGCATATTGCACTTTATGACCAACAGCGTGTGTTGTTTAGCCAAGTTAAAGAGAAAACGGAAGAGATCAATTTGGGCAAGCTAGAGACGTTAAGTATATTGGGTAGGGCGGCAGAATTTAAGGACACGGAAACGGGTAAGCACGTTGTGCGCATGAGCCATTATTGCGAAATTTTGGGCAAGGCTTTGGGTATGACAGGTGAAGATGCTGAAACCTTACGTGACGCAGCCCCCATGCATGATATTGGGAAAATCGGCATTCCTGATCGCGTGTTACTAAAACCGGGTAAGCTGGATGCTGATGAGTGGGCGATTATGCAGAAGCATGTCGAATACGGGTTAGAAATACTCGGCGCGCAGAGTAATTCAAAGCTGATGCGAATGGCAAACCAAGTGATACGGTATCACCATGAAAAATGGGATGGCAGCGGTTATCCAAACCAGCTTGCCGGTGAAGATATCCCTTTGGTCGGGCGGATTGCAGCGGTTGCCGATGTGTTTGATGCGCTTACTGAAGAGAGGCCGTACAAAAAGGCTTGGACTACCGATGAAGTATTGGCTTTTTTTGAAGCGCAAAAGGGCAAGCATTTTGACCCTAGAATTGTCGATCTGTTGTTTGAGAATTTGCCTCAGATCTTAGCGGTTCAAGCGCTATTTGAAGAGGAGTGAATGTTCTGTGCTCCGCTTAAACAGCGATATTGTTCCATTCGTTATCGGGTTATGGTTCACTTTTTGTGTTAACGCGAGTGCCAGTGCCGCAGAAGCTAACGATACAGATCTCAATCAGTGGCTAAAAAACCAGCCTACCGTTACCTTTATTACCCTTGCTGACCATTATCCATATTCCTTTATTGATGAAGAGGGCAATGTCGCTGGTATTATCAGAGATTGGGCACACGATCTTGAACAGAGGTTTGGAGTCAACGTTAGTCTTGCCACCGTTTATTCTGTTGATGAGGCGAAAAAAGCCCTGTTAGAGGGGCGAGGAGACGTTTACCCTTTTCAACAGTTTGATCCTGGTGAAGGATTCTCCCTAACTCATCCTTATATTCCCTATCAGATCGCGATGATCGTTCCGATGGACAACCCAATTGATGCGGACTTAGATCAAAGGGATCAACGTCGTATTGCTATGGTCAAAGGCAGCATCGATCTAAAACAAGCTGGAATGCAATTAGGAGCGATTGAAAGTGTAAACTTTGATACGACCTCTGAGGCAGTGAGAGCGCTTGATAAGGGGGATATTGATGGCATTCTAGCTGAACCGATTTCGACAATGGAGCTGGTCAGAAAGAGTGGTATTGATGACTTGGCTGTGAGCTATCTCTTAAAGTACTGGAAACGAGCTGAGGTCTCGATGATGGTTCGAAGCGATAACATAGTGTTGCTCACTCTAATGAATCAACAGATCAAAACCTTTGATGTCGATAACAAGAATCGTATCTTATCCAAGTGGTTAGGCAGTTCCGCGTACCGTGCCCCTTTAAAAGGTGTTTTTGGTTTTGATAACCCACCGTATATGTACCCAGATGGCAGCGCTGTCGGGCTAAAACACGATATTTTACAACGTGCTTTTAATGATATGGGCTATCAGTTAGATGATATTGTCACTCTTTCGCCTAGCTCGGCTCAGCAGGCAATGGACAATAACCACTCCGTTACCTTTGTCTCGGGTATTCAGTTTGATGAGCAAAATACTCACTTCCTAAGCGATAGTATCCTTGATATTGAGTACATTCCGGTGTCGCTCGAACGTCGTAAGCTCAACCTACACTCTCAGAATAATCTATTGTTAGGTGCACTATTGGTTGATGACATCGAGCCCATTCAAAACTCGGTTGATGCGCTGAAGGCGACGTTAGACATTGGACGGGTCGACAGTTACGGCAGTCTTGAATCAGCCTTCACTCAGTTGAGAGCGCAAAATATCGATCTTTTATTAGTCGAAAGGCGAGTAATGGAATGGTTCATATTGAATACTCGTTTTATTAACACCACTGAGTTGCACCTGCATGAAAATTACAAAGTCACCTATCCGATTCAGGTCGATTTCAAAACGGAAGCGTTGAGGGATAGCTTCAATGCTGCGCTTAAAAATCTAAAGCGATCTGATGATGGTTTAAACCAAATTATTGATACTCACATCCGAACGGACTTAGGTCCACTGCTCAAAAAAGCGGACATCATTGCGCAAATATCGGCGTATTTTATCGTGAATGATCGCTTTGAAGCGCTGCAAAGTGTGTTTGAGGTTTTTGATATCGATAGCTCGTTTCAAGTGATCACAGCGCAAGCTGCCAACAGCAACCAACTCATTCAATCGTGGCATTTCGGCCGCCTAATCAGCACTGACAGTGATCAGAAGAACCTTTCTCAACTCTCATCTATAACTAAGGCTGCAACCTATAAAACCCAAAGCCGGAACACGATCGCAGGCTCTATGACTTTTTATTTTGATACCGAATCGCTGCAGAAAAGTGGTGGGTATTTTCCTTCAGTAGAGCAGTTTAGTTTTTTAGGCGAGGGGGCAAAACGTTATATTTCTGATATCTATCAGCTCAATAAACTCACCGGTGAGCTGCTTAATCTAAATCAACAGGAGCGGCAATGGATCAAGAATAACCCGAGCGTGAGGATCGGCGTTATTCCTAAGTCATTACCCTATGAGAGCATATCGAGGAACGGTGAATACATTGGCATGATTGATGATTATTTAACGCTGATTGAGCGAAAAACGGGCCTTAATATTGAACATGAAGAGGTTAGCAGTTGGGGAGACGTACGCAAGCTGGTTAAGTATCACGATATACAGTTGATAGCTTCATCAGCCGAGAATCGCTCATTAGGTGCCAATGTCCAAGCTGCCAATAGCTTGTTCTCAGATCGTTTAGCTGTTGCTGCAAGTCGTGATAACAGCAACTTAGATCTTGACGACAATAGAGGGTGGAAAGTTGGCATTCTCGCGAATTCTGCAAACATGCAAGATATTGTTAAACGGTTTCCTTATGTTGAATGGGTGTTTCTCCGATCGACAATAGATGGCATTAATCGTCTAGATGACCAAACTTTGGACGGGGTGATTGACACCGTTGAAGTGTTGAACTATTTAATCGACTCAAATGGCTATCGAAACTTAGGTATTACCGATCGCTTAGATTTTTATTTATCCCCTACATTCCATGTCGATCAATCCGAGCCGCTATTATTGTCGATCATTAATCAAGTAATCAGCAGTATTTCCGCGAGTGAACATCAAAAAATATCGGCGAAATGGGCTGCGCCAAAAGCGATTGAAAAAATCGACCATCAATTGGTGTACACAATTTCAGCCTTTTCGTTGGTTATCGTATTGCTCATCGTATTTTGGAATCGAAAGTTAGCCAAACAAATCACGATTGCTAATGATGCGACAAAAGCGCTTCGTCAAGCGCAAAGTCAGCTATACACTATGCTAAACAGCTCCCCTATCGCGGCATGTGTTGTGGTTAACGATAAGGTTCGTTATAACAATGATACCGCAAGGCGATTGTTTGACTTTGAAGACCAAGAGCAGGCTACGATTGATGTGCTAGGAATCTATGAGTCATTAGAGGTACGTGAAAAAATATACAAGGAGCTCAACTTCGCGGGCAAAGTGGTTAATGCAGAACTGGTGCTTAAAAAATTTGATGGCACTCGATTTGTTGCACTGGTCAGTTACTATCGTTTCGATCTGGATGGCGAGTTGGCAACGCTATTTTGGGCATTCGATATTTCTCAAATGAAGCAACTCAATCAACAACTCGAACAAGAGAAACAAAGAGCTGATTTAGCCAGCCAAGCCAAATCGGAGTTCCTAGCCAACATGAGCCACGAAATAAGAACACCAATGAATGCGATAACTGGCCTGTCTTATCTGGCGATTGGCGAGATTTCAAATCCAATCGCCCGCAACTATATCGAGAAGGTTCACCGCTCAGGGCACTCACTGCTGAGCATCATCAACGATATCCTCGATTTTTCTAAGATAGAAGCGGGTCAGTTGTTTATTGATAGCATTCCGTTCAATCCTATGGATACCTTCGAAGATGTGATTGAGCTGATGAGATTAAAGGCGGATGAGAAGCAGTTATTGCTGTCTATGTCGGTCGCCCCAGAGTTGAATACGCCGATGTTGGGTGATCCGCTGAGGTTATTTCAGGTGATCCTTAACCTGATTGGTAATGCGATTAAGTTTACTGAAAAGGGGCAGGTTGCGTTGAGTGTTGAATTGATTGAGTTGGGAGACGCTCATTGTTCGATGCGCATCGCGGTGTCGGATACTGGTATCGGGATATCAGAAGAGAACAAGAGTAAGCTATTCCAAGCGTTTAGCCAAGCAGATAGCACCACGACCCGCAGGTTTGGGGGGACTGGGCTTGGGCTTAATATCAGCCAAAAGCTGGTTGGCGCGATGGGCGGTGAGATCACGGTAACCAGTGTATTAGGACAAGGCAGTCGCTTTTCGTTTCGTCTGACACTACCGAAATCGACCCCAGAAGCGCTGACTCAATTTAAGTCTCAGGAGCTGCAACTTGACGACCAAATTGAGTTTAAAGGACAAAAAGTGCTGCTGGTTGAAGATAATGAACTCAATCAGGATCTTGCCTTGGCCTTTCTAACACGCTGTAAACTGACGACAGACTTAGCAGTCAATGGACAGGAGGCATTAGCATTAGCAAAGACGCATCGCTATGAAATGATCTTAATGGATCTGCAAATGCCTATTATGGATGGCTTTGAAGCGACACGCTTGATCCGCGAATTCGACAAAGAAGTTCCGATTATCGCGATGTCGGCCAATGTGTTTGGCGATGTCAAGCAAAGCGCAAAAGAGGCGGGGGTCAGTGACTTCTTAGACAAGCCTGTGATCATAGATCAAGCGATCTTTTTGATTACCAAGTACATCACACCGGAGGTAATGACAAAAAGTCATCCAGTAACGGCATCAACGAAGAGGTTGAGTGAGGGAGATATGGCGGCGTCACATCTAGCGAGAGATCGCGCAAATGTTTCACCAATCTTTTCCCTTAAACGCTTTGAACAGCAGACGTATCACGATGTTGAACTCCAGAATAAACTGGTGCAAAAATTCCATAACCAAGCGCCTCAAGTCAGGGACGATGCGTTTGAAAGCCTCTCAAAAGCGGAGTGGGGTACGCTTGAAAGGAACTTGCACACCTTGAAAAGCATGGCGGCATCGATTGGTGGAGTGCGTCTGGCTGATAGGATGAGTCGCTTGGAAGAAAGGGCTCATCATCGTCAGTGTGATGAAATCGAGCTAGAAGAGGGACTCGGTGAATTAGAACCCTTGCTAAAAGAGTTGATAAACCATTTTGAAGTGCCGCAAAAAAAAGGGTTCTCTGAGGTCTGCGAATATAAGGCCGATGCCATCTCACAAGTGCAGCATGATACTTTGTTGTCCTTACTTGAATCTTATGACAACGATTCAGCGCAGTACGTCACAAAGCTACTGGTCCTTAATCCGAATCACCCCACGCTTTTAGATATTCAACGAGCACTTGACGAGTATGATTTTGATCGAGCAAGTCAGGTGCTTGATACCCTTGAAGTTGATCAGTAATCATTGAATTGGCGGCGTTAAACAAACGCCGCGCGTCTTATGCTGGAAGGGCATGCTGTATTTTTTCATTTTCATTTTCATTTTCATTTTCATTTTTATTTTCTACGCTCGAAGCTAACCGCGAAAAGAGTCCATGATATACGCTCAACCACTGACATTTTGTTTGATTAATTCAATCACCGTATTGTACCGATGTGGCAGTTTGCGGTTTCTCTTTTGGACCAAATACAGGGTTTCTTCGACTTCTACCTTCGGTGGTACGACATGCAGTTTATCTCTTTCAGGGAAGTGTTCGACTGCGCCAGCGGGTAACACAGTAAAGCCTAACCCTTTGGAGACAGGCAGCAATATTTGGTGAAGTTGGTTGATATAGCCAGACTTGGGGATTTCATTAACGTTGATGTTCGCTAACTCTTTATCTCCGCACAAATCAAAATACAACGATAGATAATGAGCGGAGTCTGGATGGGCTATGAGACCAATCTCATGCAGCACTTGTGGTGTGATCTCAAGGTCAGCCAGGCTATGGTGCACGATAAGGCATAGCGCCTCTTTGCCGATGACTTGGCTTTGATAGTAGCTGTCGTTTGGCGAATGCCGAACAATACCGACGTCGGTCGTACCGTTTATCAAGTCATTCAAGATTTTTTTGTTTGGTGCCGCTTCTAGGTTAATGCTGAGTTCTTGATGTTGCTGCTGCAGTTCAAGAAGCTTGGGATAGAGGCGTAAAGAGAGTGAACCCGAGCAGGACAGGTGACACTGGCCGGAATATGGGTTATCAAAGCTGAGCGATTCAAATAGATCTTGTTGGTCTTTCTCTAATTTGAGCGCGTAGCGATACATAATATGACCTTGTTCAGTCAGCTCGAAGCTCTTATTTTCTCTTGATAGCAGGTCACAATCACAAGCTTGCTCAAGCTTTTTAATGTGTTGGCTGACTCCAGGTTGCGTCATATATAACTTTTCAGCCGTTTGGGTGAAATGGCCAACTTCCACCAATGTCTTAAAGGTGTTGAGCCAAAGTGGATTGATCATACCCGCCTCTAAATAACTAAAAATTATTAATATATCATTTAATGATAACCTCAACTCTAGATTTAAAATCAATACAGATCAAAGTCACGTCAATCAAAATGATGATATTGGCAGGTGGGATGCGGTTGGTACTGGCTGTGCTCTGGATATTTGGGTAAATCGGACCGGCAAAGCAACCTGTGTGAAACAGGTAATTATTATTTACATAATATAGTGTGTGTGAATACAAAAGTATGATGTTTGCTTTTTGTCATAACTTCAATGGTTGTATATTATTTGCTAAATAATAATGTACAAAAGTTAATATTGATGACCGTCAGCTCACCATCTCAATCCCGTGAAACGCTTTTAAGTGCTCACGACCAACTTGTCTCAACGACCGATCTCAAAGGTGTGATTACTTATATACCCGTGATCATTGAAGGTGCTTGATTTTTAGTAAAATCAGGATCATGCTACGAACTATGATAATTACAC
>NZ_CANLBV010000086.1 GCF_947488985.1 uncultured Vibrio sp. | reverse complement strand
AGCATGCTATCGCTGGCATTCATGTTGATGTGGCTACCGATGTATTGTTGAACGCGAAATGTACAGCAAAGATCAACACGCCCTAACTGTCTTTCTGATATCCTACGCAAAATGTCATTTCGGAAGCTGTTATGAGCAATACTCAAACCCATGATCTTCAAGCCATCCACGGCCAAGTAAAACAGTGGCTAGACGATGTCGTTATTGGCCTGAACCTGTGCCCATTCGCAGCCAAGCCACAACGAAATAAACAGATTAAGATCTTCGTGAGTGAAGCGATTTGTGAAGAGGCGTTGCTGGAAGACATCATGACGCAATTCATAGAACTGGATAACACGCCAGTGACAGAGCTTGAAACAACATTGGTGGTTGTGCCGAACATGCTGCAAGATTTCTTCGACTACAACATGTTCATTGATTGGATTGAAGCCTTGATCAAGCAACAAGATTGGGAGGGTATCTATCAGGTTGCGACCTTCCATCCTGACTATTGCTTTGGCGGGGCCGACCCACAAGACGATGAGAACCTGACTAATCGTTCTCCCTATCCGGTTTATCACCTTATTCGTGAAGCAAGTATGGAAAAGGTACTCAAGCACTACCCCAACCCAGAAGCGATTCCTGATACCAACATTGCACGAGTGGAATCATTAACACTGGAGCAACGTCGTCGGTTATTTCCTTACCTGTTCAGCTAATCGTGATAAATAGACCACGACTCAGAATAGATGAATTAGGGCGTGTTGACCTTTAGAGCTGATTTTTGTAGCGAGTTGCTGGGTATTTATACAAGGCAGAGGCATCGATGTGTATCTAGCCTACATGAGAAGCCGATAACGTAGTAGAAATGATCAGCAAACGCTGCCCTAAGGGTTCGGCTAAATGCATTTTACTCTTTGTTGAGGAGGATTTGCTTAGAATGACTAGGCTACTTCCCCCTCGCCGCGATTAAAACGCTTTTATCTAGAACAAAATTTAACCGTGAAAGGTCAACACGCCCTAACTATGCCACTACATACCCAATATTCAGCCGTTATGCCGATTTAGATGCTGGTGTGTATGTAGATGTGGATTCAGGAGTGGGCACCGATGATGCAGATACTGCTACTTCTTGAAATAGGCGAGCAATAAACTGATCTCGTCCATTTTTTTTTGCCATGTACAAGCAGTCGTCAGCCACTTTTAGTAAGGAATCTAATACTGACACTCTTTCTGACTTGGTGCTCCTCGCACTGATTTCAAAATGGCACGCACCAACAGAGACAGTAACAGGCTTTCTATCAAGCACGATCTCCTTGACCTTATACAGCAAAGTCTTGATTCTCTCCTCAACATCATTAGGCTTCGCATTCGGGTACCAAATCACAAACTCTTCACCACCAAAGCGAGCCGCAAACTCTCCCCCGTGGGTACTATTCCGCAGTACATCAGCGATTTTTTTCAATACATGATCGCCCATTTGGTGACCATACGTATCATTAACCTGCTTAAAAAGATCGATGTCGACCAAGGCGAGTGTTCCGCCCCCCACGCCATTGAGCTGTTCAACCTCAGCGTTTAATGTTTTAAACAAGCAACGTCTGTTGGGAAGCTGGGTTAAAGGATCATGAAAAGCCTGGTATTCTAACTTCTCATTAAGCTCTTTTAGCTTACGCTCTTGCCGCCTTCTTACTATCTCCACTTCTATCCATGACGCCATCAGCTTCATTACATCAACATCAAACTCTTTGAATTTTCTATGATAGGGTTTTGGGCTGGAAAAGTTGAGCGTGCCGTAAAGCTTTTGGTCAACAAAGATAGGAATACCAATATAGGACTCCAGTCCAAAGGATTTATAAGCCGGATGAGTGGCGTATTTGTCATGTTTGCCACAGTGTTCAATGCAGATTGGGGCGATCGACTTACAGGTGATCTCACAATAAGTCGAATGATAATCGAAGACATCGCCGCTATTAAGCTCCACATCATCGGGTGCAATAGCATGCTCAACTAAGTAGTTGTTCGCCTCTACTTTGGACAAGATGCCAATATCGAGGTCAAAGCGCTCTAACCCCATCATTAGCAGCTGTGCGATCTGAAAATCAAAACCTTTTTGATACTCGTTGGTCACTTGATACAAGCTTCGTATGAGAATTTCACTTTCACTAGCTTGATGCATAAATGCGATTCCGTTAAATACTATTCCACTGCTGCCTATAGGGATATGGCAACACTATCTATAAATATATAAAAATGAGTAAAGGTTAAAAGGGAATAATAATCAACCGATTTGTATGCAAAGCACTGCATTCATCATGAATAAAATCCGACTTTGCGTTAGCGCCCTTTTCTTAGCTTTGGTAAAATATTCGATTAACGAATCTGAATGGATAGGAAAATGAACCTTTCTCAACTAAACCAAGACATCTACGATCACCTTTACCGCGATATTGAAGAGTTCCGCAGTACTTTTGATCTGCCTGTTGCTGCTCCTGAAACAATGGACGAAAAAGGCGATACGCTACATACCTCTCTAGCGATCGAAGAGCTAACAGAACTTGCAGAAGCTGACTCTAAAATTGAACAAGCGGACGCTATTGTAGACAGCGTTTACGTTTTGATGGGACGTTTGGTTCACCTTGGCCAATCCAAAGTAGAAGATAACCTAGCGATCAGCTACTTAATCGACTTACTGTTGAACGTTGCTAAAAACCGTTCAATCGACTTTCTGCCTTGCTGGGACGAAGTACACTCAAGCAACATGAGCAAAGTATGTCGTAATGAAACAGAATACGCAGAAACTGAAGCTTTCTACGCTGAGCAAAACATCAAACTGATGGCTGTTCAGAAAGGCGAATACATCATTGCTAAGTGTGCGGAAGATTTCGTATCTGAAGGCAAAACCGTTCGTCAAGGTAAGGTACTAAAATCGGTACATTACCGTCCTGCGAACCTTGCGCCTCTAACGGCTTAAGCTGCTTACTGCTCGACTAAGGGTTACTACTGAGGCTATTCAAAGCATCAGCGAACTAAAATAGCAAACGCCACGTTTAAGTAACGTGGTTTTTTATTAGGTGATCCAACGCCCTCAAATTCATGACTCCAAATGTTGACCAGGGATATCTGAACGATGAGATTAAGATTCGAGAATTCGAGATAAACCTACTCCCTGCCCAAAAACAACATACTCACAGTCAAACTGCACTGTAATTTTCTAGACGATATAGCATCATACCTTGCTTATACCCCTAATAAAAAAGCACCACACTTATAAAGTGTGGTACTAATGTCACTATTTAGCTTTAACTAACTTCAATTAGCATCGTTAAAACAAAGGCTAGTTCGCTGGACGCCACACGCCCCAACGACTGTTTTGGTACGTAGCTTGAGGGTTTGTACCACCTTGAACCCACCACTGTGCTTCCCATTCTTGGTCAGCGTACGTGACAATCTCACCACCTAAGTAGGTTTTAGATTCATCCCAAGTACCATTTTCAGGTGCTGGTTCAGGGTCAGGGATGATCTCTGGATCTGGCGTAATCTCTGGGTCAGGCGTAATCTCTGGGTCAGGCGTAATAACCGTGTCTTCGACAATCACTTCAAAGGTAAACGTATCTACGCTTTGGCTTTCAAGAGAGCTTGCGATAAATGACAGTGTTTCATTTGCAGTAATGCCTGTGGTATCAACCAACACTGCAACTGTACCATCGTTTTCAATACTTACCGTGGTGCCTTGAGTCTGTGTTAATGTTACCGCTTCACTGGTTGCAATTACCACCTTGTCACCGGCATTCACTACCTTGTCACTCTTCACTAATTCGTAGATGTCACCTTTCAGAGGTTCGACGCTACCATCATCGCCTTCAATCAGAGTCAACAAGCTTGACGCTCGGCTGTCTTTTGAGTTGAAGAAGTTACGCGAAGGATCGTTTTGGAAGTACATGTAGTGCTGCATTTCAGTGTGCCAGTCACCAATGAATATTGCACCGTCTTTAAACTCTTCATGCCAACCATTCACTTCTGAAGCCAACAAGCGAGCCCAATCGTTCACGTTCGACGCATCAATAGCGATATCGAAGCTGCGTGCCACGTCACCGTACTTATTAATGATGTCGTACTTGACCGTATCACCAACTTGTGGTGTACCAAATTGCTCAGAAACGAACAGATCACCACGCACTAGATCAGGTTGCGGTGCTGGTTCCGGTGTCGGCGCTTCACCACCAGCGATGGTGATGTCTGAACAGTTGTAAAAGCCTTCACCCGCTGCGTCATCACGCTGCCAGCGAACGAATAGAATCGCATCGCCAGAGCGGTCTGATGGGATCGTGACATTAATACGGTACTTACCAGCGTCGACCGGAACATTGCCCTCTTCTTGGATAAGCTCTAAATCTCCCCACGCTAGGCTCTTGCTCAAATCAGCGCCTGGTTTGGTTAGGTAGAACTCCCAAAATGAAGGATTGTGTGGCGCGGTTGCATTAAATACATACTCAAATGTACCTGTATTTAACTCGGTGCGTGTCCAAGCAGTATGAGGGGCGCCCATGCCACTCTTTTGCGCATCATTAGCATAACACAAGGTTCCATCTGGAATCGCCGCTTTGACTGCATCCATGTTGTTGAAATCGGTAATATTTCTTGCGTATTCATTACGTTGTACAAACGCATATGAGCCAGAGATATCTTTGGCTTGAGCACACGCTGCATTCGGAGGCGTACCCGACCATACTCCGCCTTCCTCATAACACGTGTTCTGACGCGCGCTTGGAAACTCAGACCAACCGTGCGCATTGGCTACCGACGAAACGCTCGATAGCATTGCCACGCCGATTGCTACTTTTAGAATATTATTGTTGATTATTGTCACTTTACCATTCTCTTTTATTTGCCCTAAACACAGCAACAACGGGGGTTAAAACACACCTGTCTGCATGCGAGGGCTTAGGGTTTTGATGTCACTGTTGCCCAAAAAACCATTCGTTAGCCTTTATGAATGTTTAACATCTAAGCTAAACGACTGCCCAGTTTTTTAGACCACGACACTCTTGGTTGTAATAGCTGTATTAGGTTGCAATAACTGCAATAGGTTGTAACACCTGTAACAGTTTGTAACACTTGCAAAACTGCGATGGCTAAATTACTTAATGCTCAAAAATAATTCTCGTCAGTTTTTTCTTACATGCTGAAGAGTCTCGTCCTTAACCAGACTTTCCAAACACCAGCCCGCTTCAGTATTTTCAACGACGCTTTAACTTATTCACAAAGTAATGGTCGACATATGCTTCTCCATTGCCCACCAAACGATTCATTTATGCTACTAATTAACAACGTCGTAAGTATTCAAATAACCATTCAAATATATACAGCAACGATATCAATGATTCATTTAACTTTCACTTTATGAATGAGGATCACATCATCCAATCAGCACTGCAGTTGATAACTGATGCTGCTTCGAATGAATTTTTAGCATTACCAATCACCGTAAGTGATCAGAAATAGCGCAGAAAAAACTTGAGAACAAGACGACTCTTTTCAACAAAAAGTTTCGATAAGTAGTTATTCTACAATCAAAAATTCTCATGCAGTTATCGAGCGTTTTAACCAGCTAGGGTGACCAGTTACTTACTACGATTGGTATAAGGCAAAGTAGAGTGTGGTGTATTTTTGAGGCGCGTAGAATAGCGATAAAGGTGAATTGCATCTCAGAAGTGACGAGCGTAAATCATTAAGCAAAGTCGAGCTGCTATGCTTAGTGAATAAGTTTCATCTCGCTCTTGCTGGCGCAGCGATAACTGGAAATGGCAGTACGAGGTAACGGCTTTGGGCTATCTGGTTAATGGTTAATGGTTAATGGTTAATCAAACAGCAGATAGCTTTGACCATCAACGGAGATGCTTTTTACTTGAGTGTGGAATACCGACTCAAGTTGCTGTGGGGTCAACACTTGATCAACTGTGCCTGACGCTTGTAATACGCCCTTATCAAGCAGCAGCACTTGGTCAGCGTGCCTTAGGGTACGATTCAGATCATGATTTGCCATGATCACCGCAATGCCCTTTTGCGCGACTCGTTCGATAAGCTTATACAGCAGGGCTTCTTGGGCTATGTCCAACGGCGCCGCTGGTTCATCTAAGATCAACAACTTTGCGTACGGGTTAAGCGTCGGCCAAATTTGTAGGCACATTCCAGCTAAGCGAACGCGTTGCCACTCCCCTCCCGATAGCACCTGAATAGAACGGTGAAGCTTATCTTTAATATCGAGCATTTGGCTTATTTCATCCAAAGCTGCATTAATTTCAGTATTGAGCCCATGAGATGAACTTGGTAAAGATAACGCTAGGTACTGAAACACTTCCAAGTTGAAGGCGGGCCTTGCACTTTGGCATAAATAAGCACGGTGCAATGATAAGTCTTGCAGAGAGAATACGGATAGATCTTGCTCTTCGAGCTTAATATCACCTTTATAGCCATCACCAATGCCAGAGATCGCTTCAAGCAAGGTACTTTTGCCGCTACCATTGGGGCCGATAACATGTGTCACCTGCCCTTGCTTGAGCTCAAATGACAACGGTAATAAACGAGCGCCAACGCTCAGGCTCTTAATTTGAATCATGATTTTTTATTAGCATCCAAATGAAGATAGGCGCACCGATACTGGTAGTCATCACACCTAATGGAAGCTCTGCTGAGTCTAATAAGGTTCTTGCGCAAATGTCGGCAAATACCAGCAGAGCTGCGCCTGCAACCGCAGACAAAGGTAGAAGATATCGGTTGTCCGTGCCAATCGCTAAACGCAATAAGTGCGGTACAACCAAGCCCACAAAGCTGATCACACCGCCCAATGCAACCGAGCAGCCAACTAAAATCGAAACCGCGAAAATTAAGCGCCAACGCAGCCTAGCCACGTTAACCCCCAGCTGAGCAGCATGGGTTTCGCCAATCATCAGCTTGTCTAACTTGCTGCCTTGCAAGCACAACCAAACAATCACTGGGATCATCACTAAGGTCAGCGAGTGTTGATACCAGCTCACGCCGCCTAAACTGCCCATTAGCCAATACATCAACAAACGCAGGCTCAGGTCATCACTAAAATAGAACGCCCATGTCACCAACGCGCCCGATAAAATACCCAATGCAACCCCGACGAGTAATAGCTTAGCCGTCGTCAGTCGCATAGCTCTGACCATACTTACTAGAATCACGGTAAAACAGAGCGAGCCAAGTACGGCTGCGATCATAAACAGCTCAGGGGTGGGTGCAAATGGCAAGAAGAACAGCACGATAACCATGGCCAAACTGGCACCACCCGAAATCCCCAGCACACCAGGCTCGGCTAATACATTACCTAATAGGACCTGCAAACTTGCGCCAGACACAGCCAGCCCCGCCCCAATGGCAATGGCGGCCAATAATCGAGGTAAGCGTAAATCAATCAGTAGTTTTTGTTCTAGCATGGACAAGCTGACCTGAGGGGGAATAAATAGATCACCAACCATCAGATAAATCGCACTCAGCGCGACAAGCAGTGCTGTCATTAGATAAATGGCTCGCGTCCATTTGCGCTGTTTGAGGTGGAGAAGTTGTTGGAAATCCATATCAAGCTACTTAGAAAATATTCGCGTAACCTTACCTGTATCCCCAAATAAACTCAAGGCTCACACTCTAATGTGAACCTTGATATTTCAGCGAGTTGAGCCGTTATCGTGACCGCTTATGGAACGAACACTCATAACGATGTCAATCCATCAACAACGGTTATTCGATAGATACCAACAATAACCGATTAATCATAAACAAGCTGACCATGGTCGAATCGAGTTTCCACTTCACACACCATTAAGGCTGCTCGTTGACCGACCGCGACGTTTCGATTTGGGAAGACCACCGCTTCGTTTTCATTCTTCGCCATTAATGGTTTATCACCATCATGACCAAACACTTCGCCATGTTTGAATACCGTAAAGTTCTCAACGGTATCGGAAAATATAAAATCAAAATCATCATGCAAACGAACAATGGTTCGGCTTACACGATAGATAATCGGTTTCCTCGGTAGATGCTCAGGTTCAACTTCTGCAATCAAATTACGTATTGCCAAATCGAACGCGGTGAGTTTATCAAGCTGGTTCTCACCAATTCTGGCGACTTGCCCAAGCTCTAGCGTGAGGGCTTGCGCTGCAAAATGTTCAGCACTGTACCAGCTAAACGTATTATTGGTTGGCGCATTCGACAACAACACCGCTTCAATATGGGCACTGTTAATGAAGTCGAACAACTCTTTGCTGCGTACTTGGTGGCGAACCTTAGGGCTCACGGCGAATGAGTAATGCTTAGATAAACGGATAGCACAGTGCAGGTCTAAGTGCCAACGAGTCGCTGGTTCAGTTTGTTCGTAAAACTCAGTGACCAAACACTTCAAGTTATTCGCGATCTCTACTTCTCGATTGCTCTCGTGCTGTTTTTCATCAAACAGACGGTTCATATTCACATCAAGAAAACGAGTATGCGCATTGGTGGCTTCTGGGTGAGCGATGATAAACAAACATCTCGCGTCCACGACTTGAAAGCCGGTTTCTATGTCCCTAATAATCTGATCAACCAATTCCATTGGTGACGTTTCATCGCCGTGAACACCGGTAGAAAAGATGATGTTCTTGGTTTCAGAATTAAAATTCGCGGGAATCACTTCCAAGACACCGCGTTGGTGAAGCTTAATTTTAACGCCATTACCTAGCACGGTTTGTCCTACAGACACTTCTTGCTCAAGATCTAGGCTGTCAAAAAGAAATGATTGGCGAAAGAGGGTTTTCGTCATGCGTTACTCCTTAATTGCGGCCGTATCTTAATAAATTGTACGTGGAAATTGTGTTGCTAGGATCGCACTTATCACAGAAACTCTGTTATCACTCACAAATACTGCCCATATCTTTCTATTCCTTTCGAGCAACAAACCGGGTTTTCTTGTAAATAGCCAGGTTTGCTGCCAATCGCTTGCTCTATTGACAGAGATGTTTGCTTAGCTCAGCAAAGTAAGAACCCGGTACGCTAACACGACTCTTACCCGCCTTAGCAGTTTGAGAACACTTAATCTTCTAGATTGAGTAATCTTTCAAACTCATCGATTTGAACTTTAACCATGTCGATACTTTGTTGCCAGAAATCGGCTTGAGTCAGGTCCATTCCTAAGTGCTTTTGAACCACGTCTTCGGCCATCATGCTTCCAGTATCACGCAATAGGGAAACATAATCAGCGTAGAATTGCTCGCCTTTCACGTCACGCTGGGCATAAACGCCTTTACTGAATAGGTAGCCGAACAGATATGGATAATTGTAGAAGCTCACCTGAGAGATGCTAAAGTGCAACTTACTCGCCCAGAAATAAGGGTCGGCTTGTGTCATTGCATCGCCATACCACTCTTTCCAAGTGGTTTCCATCAGGTCACATAGCTGCTTAGCCGTGAGTTCACCTTTCTCACGCTGCTCATAAAACGCTTTTTCAAATTCGAAACGTACAGGAATATTAACCATCAATGCCAGTGCAGAAGAAAGCTCTTCCCACAACATTTCTAATTTCTCATTACGGTTTTGCGCTTGTTTCAATAGGTGATCACGAACGATGTTCTCCGCAAAGATGGACGCCGTTTCTGCCAAGGTCATTGGGTAACGAGTCTTGCACAGCGGCATGTCTTTCATCACCCAGTTATGGAAAGCGTGACCAAGCTCGTGCGCGAGTGTCATTAAGTCTGAGCGGCTACCGCTCCACGTCATGAAGACCAGTGGTGTGCGCGTTGCAGCAAACTTGGTGCAGTATGCCCCCAAACGTTTATTGGCGGCAGGCGCGGCATCGATCCATCCATTCTCAACCATCAAGTCGACAAACTCAGCCATCTCTGGGTTCACCTCAGCAAAAGCGGTTTTGATCACCTCGATCGCTTCATTAAATGGGTAGACTTTGGATTGGCTATCACCGAGTGGTGACATCGCAGCTAAATGGTTCCAAGGCTTCATTTCGTCCAAGTCATGGACTCTTGCCATCAACAAGCCCGCTTTCTGACCAACGCTACGATTCGCTTTGGCGACCGACATCATGGTGTCTAGCGTTTCTGGCACAATGCGGCTGCCGTGCAGGCTTGGATCTAAAAAGTGCACATCGCTAATTTTTGAGCGCTTTTTGTTTTCCGTCAGTCGCCAACCGGCCAATGCATTGAGAATCGAAGCGAATGATTCTTGATGAGTCTGCATTGCGCCTTGAACCGCGCGCCATGCAGGTTCTTGTTTATCGAACTCACTGCCGTACAACAAGCTTGCGGCTTGTGAAAAACCGAGCACTTCCTCTTCACCATCCAGCTTTAGCGACAGTTTTAAAGAACCGGTTAGATTATCGTATAAACGCCCCCACGCATCACGTCCGTCTACCTTCATTGCCGCTAATAACTGTTCTTCGGCAACACTGAGTCGGCTGCTGGCTAATTTACGAGAGCTCTCAATCGCAAAGCCTTGCCCTGAAACATCCACGCTCTCATGCTCTAATACCGCATCAATAAATTCAGGCTCTGCGTGGATCAAGGTATCTTCGTAAGGGCTGAACGCCTGCGACATTTCAGAATTCAGTTTAGCGACACGACCAAGCAACGCTTTCGCTTCTGTGTGCGTGGCATCAACCGATGCATGGCAGTTAGCAAAGGTATTGATCGTGCTCAGTAATGTGCCCGCCGCTTCTGAGGTTTGAATAGCGTTTTGCATGGCTAGAATGATGTGACGCTTTTCAACATGCAGATCCAACAGCTCAATACATTGTTGAATGAGCTGAATATCTTGTTCGATCTTTGCATCATCGAGATCGCGATAAGCAATGCTCAGGTCCCAGCTAGGTGTTGTCATGACTCAAGTCCTTTCACGTAGATTGTAATACCATTAATCAGGTATCGCGACGGTCAACGCCGCTTTATACTTTTAATACTTAAAGCTTCTAATACTTAAAACTCGTAATACTGTAAACTTGTAAAAATACATTTATCACTGTGCAGTTTGAACACTCAAAGTACAGGTAGCCCTATCGCTTTGACGCTGATAAAGCTCTGTGTAAACTGAGTAATTTGAATATGAGTTATCGACGCGTTTTCTATCGATAACTTCGAGTACAAACTCGGATTTTTCCAATCAATATCAAGGCAATGTGCTAATAACATGCGAATGACACCACCATGGGTTACAAGCAATAGGTTATCACTCGGGTGATTGATAAGTTGCGACCAAGCGTGAGTGACTCTGTCATGGAAGCTCTGTAAGCTTTCACCACCACTCAAGTGATGGTTCGCTGGATCTTGCCAGAAAGTTTCTAACATCGCCCACTTGTCTTTGAGTTCATCAAATGGGACACCATCGACCTCACCAAAGTTCATTTCCTGAAACTCAGGCGCAACCGACACAGGCACAGACGCGCACTGCGCATACAGGTTGGCAAGATCACTGCATCTTCTTAATGGCGAAGTCACCACACTGTCAAAAGAGCACTCATACTGAGCAAGTGCATTACAAATTTGCTGCTGAAGATCAAGATTGACCAATACATCGGACAAACCATTGAGTGCCGCCTTTCCTTCCACTTTACCGTGTCTCAGCAAATAGATGTTTTTGATGGTTCCATTGACCATTTTCGAGCCCTAGCTTTGATGATTCGACGGTTGATACGTCAGTTTATTCGACGTTTTTAAGATCATAGGTAATCCGGCTGCAATCAAGGTCACGTGTTCAACAACGCGAGCTAGCGCTTGATTCATGCGCCCGGCATTATCGACAAACAGGCGTGACACTTTACCCAGTGGCACCACGCCAAGCCCAACCTCATTCGATACCATGATAATTTGCGCTTGGCTTTGCTCCACACTTTGCACCAAGCCTTCAACCTCTGCCTCAACCTGTTCATTGGTTGCATCATCACCCAGTTCAAAGATTATGTTATTGAGCCACAAGGATAGGCACTCAATCAGCACTACATCATCTGAGTGAAAGGACTGAACTTTAGCCGCTAACTTAACTGGGACTTCATGCTCAATCCACTGTTCGCCACGACGCTGTCGATGGTGCGCGATTCGCTCACGCATTTCATCATCTAGATAGGTCGCTGTCGCAATATAATTGAGGCGTCTATTTGGACGTGCTTCAAGTGCGGATAATGATTCACATGCAGATAATGCTTGTTTCTCTGCAAAACTCGACTTGCCCGAACGAGCCCCACCCAACACCAGATGGCGGTTTCGCTGAGTTGTTTGAATGGTCTGAATAGTTTGATTCGTGTTTGTCATAGAAAGCCGTTATAGAAAGCCGTTATAGAAAGCCATTGTAAAAAGCAGCAATGAACACAAGGTAAGTGAACAGCTCCATCAACTGTTGAGCTGCGCCCAAGCAATCGCCAGTAAAACCACCTATTCGCGCCGTTAACCACTTTTTAAAACCAGTTCTGCACAGATAGGCGACGACAGATAAAACCACAGTAAACTCAAGACCAAACCATAGGCTAGGCAGCACACCCACCTGCAATAAGAAGACAAGCTCGCCTTTGGTTTGTTTATTAGCAAGCGGCTTACTTTTACTGGTATCTAAGTCGCTAACGTAAGGCATGTCGTAAATCAGCGACGCGGCAACTGCGCGGCTAAAGGTATAGCTGGTGACGATAACCATGAACAAAGCTGTCATGGTGACCAGTTCATTCAATAGCAGCCACTTGCCAAGCAGAGCCATAATCAATGCAGACGCGCCATAAGTACCAATTCGGCTGTCTTTCATTATGGTCAAACGGCGTTCTAAGGTCATGCCGCCGCCAATGCCGTCCACCATATCGGTTAGGCCGTCTTCATGGAAAGCGCCAGTCAGCATCAGGCTAAAACTCATCATTAAAAAGATGGCGATCGCACTCGGCAGTAGCGCATCAAACAGCAAAAACACACCGCCACATAATACACCAAGTAACAAACCGACCGTTGAAAAGTAACGCCCAGAACGATTCATTAGCTCTGGTGAATAGGGCGTATTCTTCGGCATTGGCAAACGAGAAAAGAAGCCCATCGCCAGCGCAAACAGTTGCCACTGATAAATAACTCGATCTTTCCATGATCCTTTTGGTACATCACTCATTAAACCGTGACTCCCGCACTCTCAAAGCTCGCCATATTATTGTAGAACTCGGCGGCGGCACGAATCATTGGCATAGCAAGAGCAGCACCTGTGCCCTCGCCCAACCTCAAGCCAAGATCGAGCAGTGGCTCAGCGTCGAGCATTTCTAACAGAATTTTGTGCCCTGACTCTTCAGAGCGATGGGCAAAGATCAGGATGTACGGTGAGTATTGAGTATCTAACATAAATGAAGGGCGCTTAGTTCTGGTTTGAGAGTGCGGCTGAGAGCACGAATTTTAGAGCCTAGGCTAAGAGCGATGACTCTGAATGAGTTGTTTTGATAACACGAGATAAGGAGTGGCGATGAGTGTCATCAAGTGACAAAACTGAATGAGGCAAGCGTATCAAGTTTTAGGTTCATAGCACGTCCTTGGTCTATGTGAAATACAACCCAGTTTACGTGTTAAGCAAGACTGTATCTATGCCTATTTAGCAAAAAGCGCGAAGAGTGCTCTCAATTTAAGCGTTCAAGTCCACTTTAGATCGATCAAGGCTCACTAAGATAGCAAGCCAAGCAAAACTCTACCCTCCTTAAGCTTCATATCCGAGTTAGTTATCAAGCTGTCATTCGATCAACCACTCGTTTATCAAACTTTCATTCGCTTAATATTTAATCACCACTTATATTAAACAAGCACTTACATAAAAGTTAAGGATTACGATGAGCATTTCTGGCGACAAAACATCCATTGTGGTGGCGGGAGCTACTGGGCTGATTGGTCAACAGGTAATGAGGATACTCATTCAAGAGCCAGCCATCGAACATATCTATGCTTTGTCTCGCAGGGCACTCGATACGCAATTTAACTCAAGCAAACTCCACACACTCATTCACAGTGATCTGCAAGTCACCAGTTGGGACGAAAGCATGGCGACGCCCAACCTTGGCGTTATTTGCTTGGGCACCACCAAGAAAAAAGCCGGCTCAAAAGAAGCGCTGCGAAAAGTGGATGTCGAGCTAGTCAGTCAAGTCGCTCAATCGATGAAGCTGCTTGGCGTTCAAAGAGTCGCGGTGGTTTCTAGCTATGGCGCATCTCCCGACTCTTATTCTCACTACCTTAAATGCAAAGGACAAATGGAGCAGAACTTAAAACGTATCGGCTTCAAACACCTTTTCATCGCACGGCCGGGGCCTTTGGTGGGTGAGCGAGAGCAACCCAGAGCCGATGAAAAATGGCTACAAAAGATCTTTCCTCTGCTCTCGCCATTTTTGTTTGGTCAATGGCAAAACCTGCGCCCAATTCAGTCGGAGGACGTCGCTCAAGCAATGTTGTTCCGATTATTCGACAATAATGTCCAAAATGTCGAAATTTACTCATCAAGCGACATGCTCAATTTATTGGCAAAATATCGCTAAAAGGCTCATCTATTCACCACAATGTTGAATATCTCTTCATCCCATTGAATAGATATGCCTAATCGTTCTAAACCATTCCTTTTCCTTATTTTACGTTTTGTGACAGGTCGTTATCTTAGCAAACAGTATTCTAGCCTATATATCTAGAAAAGTTATCAATCTTAAATTATTCATAAGGAAGTCAAATGTCACTCCCAGCTATCGCTGCCTTAGCGGTATTTATTGGTATTCTCTTTTTCCTCTACGGACAGCAGAAAAAAGAAAACACGCTGTCACGCTTGGTTTTATTTGGCCTCGTTTTTGGTAGTGCATTCGGCCTAGGTCTGCAGCTTTTGTTTGGTGAAGGTAATCCTGTCATCAATGAAACATTAGATTGGGTGAACATTATTGGTAGCGGCTACGTTGGGCTACTGAAAATGGTGATCATGCCGTTAGTATTGGTGTCCATGATTGCAGCGGTAGTGAAGCTTGAAAAAGGCGGTTCACTGGGCAAAATTTCTGGTATCACGATCTCGGTACTGCTCGTAACAACCGCGATTTCTGCGATTGTCGGTATTGCTGTGACTCAGGCATTCGGCTTATCTGCTGAGGGCTTAACCGAAGGCGCTCGCGAAACGGCACGTATTGCCGCGCTAGAAAACCGCATGGGTAGCGTGTCAGACTTGACCATCCCGCAAATGCTGGTGAGCTTCATTCCTATTAACCCATTTGCCGACCTAACAGGCGCTCGCTCTACGTCTATCATCGCAGTGGTTATCTTTGGTGTACTTACGGGTATTGCGGCTCGTAAAGTGATAGCAGAGAAAGAAGAATTAGAATCGCCAATCCGCACGTTCGTTGAAGCGGCGCAATCTATCGTGATGCGTTTAGTTAAGATGATCATGGCGCTAACGCCATACGGCATTGCAGCGTTAATGGCTAAAGTGGTGGCAACATCAAGTGCGGCTGACATCCTAAGCCTATTGGGTTTCATCGTGGCATCTTACGTTGCGATTCTACTGATGTTTGTGGTCCACGGTGTGTTGGTTTCTTTTGTTGGCGTAAACCCGAAAGAGTACTTCAAAAAAATCTGGCCAGTACTGACGTTCGCTTTCACGTCTCGTAGCTCTGCAGCAACGATTCCACTAAACGTTGAAGCGCAAATCACTAAGCTAAACGTGCCACCAGCAATTGCTAACCTGTCTGCTTCTTTCGGTGCGACGATCGGACAAAATGGTTGTGCGGGTATCTACCCTGCAATGCTAGCAGTAATGGTTGCGCCGACAGTTGGCATTAATCCAATGGACATCAACTTCATTCTGTCTCTAGTGGCAATCATCACCGTAAGCTCATTCGGTATCGCGGGCGTCGGCGGCGGTGCAACGTTCGCGGCACTTATCGTGCTACCAGCGATGGGCCTTCCTGTAACGATCGCAGCATTGCTTATCTCTATCGAGCCACTTATCGATATGGCACGTACCGCGCTTAACGTATCTGGTGCAATGACAGCCGGTACCATCACAAGCCGTCTACTGGGTAAGAAAGACAAGCAACAAGACCTGGAACAAGCGAACGCTTCATGAGTTCTTTTGATTCAATAACTTGAGTCTCATTAAACAAAAAACTGCACGCTGAAGTGCCCCTATAAAGTTAGACATTTCTGTTAAGCGGCTTGTGAGGCCTGATTGCGATATTCCATCGGAGTCAGGCCTTTTCGTTTCACCTTGATACGTTTGGTATGGTAGTACTATTTCACAAACAACAGCACTTAGAGCACAAGTTGAATCACTTTTTCTGCCGTTGCTTCATCGTCATCTTCACTCAATCCGCTGATACCAATAGCGCCAATCACCTGCCCCTTTAACTCAATGGGAACACCGCCTTTAAAGCCAGTGATCTTAGAATCGGTCCAATAACTTAAATCCTTACCGGTTTCTCTCGCCCAAGCACCTAAATGACCGCTTGGCTGCCTGTCTCTTGCAGACGTATAAGCTTTGTTCTGTGCTAACAATCCGGCTTGTACGCTCACATTACACATAGCTCATTTTTGGGTCATGACCAGCTAAATGATGACTTGATCCATGCTATACCGAATCAACTTGAAGATGCAGGCTTGAGCACCTGAAAATTATCATTAATTCGAGATGCCAAAGAGCCTGCGATATCTGGAAGAGTCACAGCAAAACATTGCTCTATTGCCGCCTTGAAGTCTCGCTTCCTTTTGAAGTAAACATTATTCCTCGTTTTCTCATTCATTACCTTCCATAGCCGCTCTTGGGTTGAGGTTTGGACTATAGGGGTTTTGTTGCTTAATTCAGATAGAAGACATGCCTGGTCCATAGTTGCCTAATTCTTAAACAATGCACTGAGT
>NZ_CANLBV010000085.1 GCF_947488985.1 uncultured Vibrio sp. | reverse complement strand
TTACTTTTGACAAAGCAAATTATAACTTTTTACCATACTGTTCAAAAAATACTCACGAAAGATCAACACGCCCTAATGTCCTCTTCGTTACTTAAAGAGATTCGACAATGCCGAGCTTGTGAGCCTCACCTATCACACGGTGCCAACCCAGTGGTTCAAGCACACCCAAACGCGCGCTTACTGATCATCGGTCAAGCGCCAGGTATCAAGGTGCATGAGTCTTCGATTCCTTGGAATGACGCCAGTGGTGAACGGCTAAGAGAATGGTTAGGGATAGATAGCGATACTTTTTACGACAAACAAAAAGTCGCGATTGTTCCGATGGGGTTTTGTTATCCAGGAAAAGGAAAAAGTGGCGACCTCCCTCCAAGACCAGAATGTACAGAGTTGTGGCATCAAAAAGTACTGCAATCATTACCCAATATCCAAATGACTCTATTGATTGGTCAGTATGCGCAAAACTATTACTTAAAGGAAAGGACAACTAAAACACTGACAGAGACTGTCAAAAACTGGCAGGCTTGGGCACCGGAATTTTTACCACTTCCCCACCCTTCACCACGTAATAACATCTGGCTCAAGAAGAACCCGTGGTTTGAGAGTGAGTTTATTCCTTACATCCGGCAGCACATCTCAGAGCATTTGGCCTACTATGATCTAAATACCTAATTAACGGCACACGGCGAAGTTCAACAAGTATTAAATGCCGAGCTTCAGGCAATAAAAAAGCGCTGCGGGTTGCCCAGCAGCGCTTTCAATCATCTTACACAGAATTACTTGTGGTAAGGCTTAGACAGTTCGTGAACAGCGTCAACGAATACACCAGCATTTTCTGGCGGCACATCTAAGTGAATACCGTGGCCTAGGTTAAATACATGACCTGTACCACCGTCGCCAAAGCCTTCAAGAATGCTACCTACTTCTTCACGAATACGTTCTGGTTGAGCGTAAAGTATAGAAGGGTCCATGTTACCTTGCAGTGCCACTTTGTCGCCAATGCGAGCTTTCGCGTCTGCGATATTGATTGTCCAGTCTAGACCTACAGCATCACAGCCAGTTGCTGCGATAGACTCAAGCCACATGCCGCCGTTCTTAGTGAACAGAGTAACCGGTACTCGACGACCTTCGTTTTCACGGATTAGGCCATCAACGATTTTATGCATGTATTGCAGTGAGAACAGGTTGTAATCACGAGGAGTCAGTACACCACCCCATGTATCAAATACCATTACCGATTGAGCACCCGCTTTAATTTGCGCGTTTAGATATTCAATCACGCTGTCAGCCAGCTTATCTAGAAGTAGGTGCAGTGTTTGTGGTTCTGCGTACATCATCTTCTTGATCTTAGTGAATGCTTTAGAGCTTCCACCTTCAACCATGTATGTCGCTAGTGTCCAAGGGCTACCAGAGAAACCGATCAGTGGCACTTCACCTTTCAGATCTTTACGGATCTGACGAACCGCATTCATTACGTATTGAAGCTCGCCTTCAGGATCCGGTAGGCCAATCTTCTCTACATCGGCTTTACATGTGATAGGGCGCTCAAACTTCGGGCCTTCACCTGTTTCAAAGTACAAACCTAAGCCCATTGCGTCTGGGATAGTTAAGATGTCTGAAAACAAGATTGCCGCATCAAGCGGGAAACGACGTAAAGGTTGAAGTGTGACTTCTGATGCCAGTTCCGCGTTTTTGCACAAAGACATGAAATCGCCCGCTTCTGCGCGTGTTGCTTTGTACTCTGGAAGATAGCGGCCAGCTTGGCGCATCATCCATACCGGTGTGTAGTCAACAGGCTGCTTTAAAAGTGCGCGTAAATAGCGATCGTTTTTTAATTCGGTCATTCCGTTAAATCCAATTCAATCTTGTCTAATTTTGATGATCAGTATTCTAACACTGATTACAGGGTAAAAGCTGTGTGCTTTGCTACCCAGATCAAGTTATTAACTTTTAGACCCATGGTTAATTTGCACCCAATCACGAGAGTATGTTAAAAATTTGTGTACTAGCGAAAATTACAATTATAACATCTGAGTAGTCACTGCTCAGCATCTCATAACGACATCTTACTTACCCCTCCACTTGTGGAGGTTTTTTTTGGCTTTTGATCACCGACAGGCCAAATGCAACAGCAGGTGATTGTGTGTTTTTACTTATACTCTAACTCGCCCTTGATATCGTTAACCGTTTGCTCAATCAATTGTCTGGCAATGGTTCCAACAGGCGCCACATCCGGTAAGCGTGTAACATCAAACCATTGGGCATCCGAAAGCTCACTGTAATCCGGCTTAAGCACACCACCAGCATAATCCGCGAGAAAGCCCATCATCATACTCGATGGAAACGCCCAAGGCTGACTACCAAAGTAACGGATATTGCCGACATTGATGCCCGTTTCTTCTTTGACTTCTCGCGCTACACACTGCTCTAAGGTTTCTCCAACCTCTAGAAAGCCCGCTATCACGGTATACATGCCGGCTTTATGCCTTGGGTGCTGAGCCAGCAATATCTGATTATCGTTTCGTACAGCGACAATGATGCACGGAAAAATACGAGGATAATGCAGCGTTCGACAGTCTCCACACTGCATCGCCACCTGATTATGATTAAGGTGATTACGACCGCCACACTGTGGACAAAAACGCATACTTTGGGTCATGTACCCATATTGAATGGCTTTGCTTGCCATCAGAAAGCCTGACTCAGACCAATGCAATAGCTCTCTAAGGTTAACCATCGTTAAATCGCCTTCAACATCACAGTCGTTGAGCCAGTATACCTTGCGTCCTTGATATCGACCGATATAGGTAGCACATTCACCACTTAACCCTAACTCATCCGCAGTGCCGTAAGGAAGTTGGTCGTTATTAACCCAAATATCACTACCGGAAACGACGCACCAATAAGCTTGCCCTGTCATTTTATTATCACGTTTTTTTAACATCCTTATGCCTCATCGCTTGCAGTTCGTTCATTTTACTGGCAATCTAATTTCATACTAGAGTTGTAGCCGAGAATATTTCAAGCTATTACTTTTAGTGGAGAATCAATAAAACGGACCCTGCGTAGGCAATTTTAATGATCACCAGGTTGTGGTCAGATCATGAGGACATGGTCATGCTCAATAAATTTAAGCAAATACAAGAACAATGGGGTGGCTCAAATGAGGTCATCGATCATTGGCTCGACACTCGACAATCTCTTATCGTCGAATACTGTAAACTCGCTGCACTTCAGCCTTCTTCATCAAAGCCCGCTGCAGTTACACAGCTTCCTTCTCCTGAAGAACTGCAAAACTTCAGCCAGCATCTTGTTGATTATATTTCCGAAGGCCATTTCAAAATCTATGACATGGTGATGGATAAGTGGCAATCAACGGGGTTTAAAGCCACTGATGAAATAAATCAGTCGTACGGTCATATCGTACTCACTACGGAACCTCTGCTGAATTTCACCGACAAATACGCTGCAATCAAAGCCAATGATGAGCTAGAAAACTTTGATATTGAGCTCTCTTTGATTGGCGAAATTATTGAGGCAAGGTTCGAAGTTGAAGACCAACTCATTCAGCAAATTGCCGATAGCTTAGCGGTACCGCCAGGCGCTTAGTTAAACTGAATGACCAACAAGCTTGCCTCAGTGCAAGCTTGTTGTTTTGATTATAAGGTTACGAGTTAAACCCTTAGCCCCTCCACTAGAGCCTATCAATTAGCACCTATTATCTATTTGCCGATAACCAGAGGTGACAACTCGAATTAACTTCATCCTCACACCCCAGTAAATAACCCAAATAGACGTCGAAAAAACACTCACGACGAAGACCACCAGCCAAGTGATCAAGCATACCTAGCCGGTTCTAACCTGTAGACCCTTCTCGTAAAATACCAATACACCAGATACAAAAAAGGCACCCGAAGGTGCCTTTTTCTTATCTCTTAGAGACTACTCGTAGAGCTTACTCTTCTGAAGAGAAACCAGCGTTTAGAAGTGCTGCTAGATTGTCCGTCGCTTGTTCAGCTGAAGGACCTTCTTGCTCTTCTTCACGTTGCTTTTGACGCTCTTGGTGGTATGCGAAACCAGTACCAGCTGGGATCAGACGACCAACAATTACGTTCTCTTTCAGACCGCGAAGGTCATCACGCTTACCAGAAACCGCAGCTTCTGTTAGTACGCGAGTCGTTTCTTGGAACGATGCAGCTGAGATGAATGACTCAGTTGCAAGAGATGCTTTAGTAATACCTAGTAGATCACGTTCGAAACGTACTAGTTCTTTACCTTCAGCTTCTAGCTTACGGTTAGCAATCTTAACATTGTGGTACTCAACTTGTTCGCCAGGTAGGAACTGAGAGTCACCAGAATGAGTGATTGTACACTTACGTAGCATTTGACGAACGATAGTCTCAATGTGCTTATCGTTAATCTTAACGCCTTGTAAGCGGTAAACTTCTTGAACTTCGTTCGCGATGTACTGAGTTACTGCGTGGATACCACGTAGACGCAGGATATCGTGTGGAGTTTCAGGACCGTCGGCGATTACATCACCACGTTCAATCTTCTCACCTTCGAACACGTTCAATTGACGATGCTTAGGAATCATCTCTTCGTAAGCGTCACCGCCTTCACGAGTGATTACTAGACGACGCTTACCTTTCGTTTCTTTACCGAAAGACACAGTACCAGTGTGCTCAGCAAGGATCGCAGGCTCTTTAGGCTTACGAGCTTCGAATAGGTCAGCTACGCGTGGTAGACCACCGGTGATATCTTTGTTTCCGCTCGATTTTTGAGGGATACGAGATAGTGTGTCACCAATGCCAACTTCAGCGCCATCTTCGATGTTTACAATCGCTTTACCAGGTAGGAAGTAGTGAGCTGGCATTTCAGTACCAGGGATCATTACATCGTTACCTTGCTCATCAACAAGTTTGATAGCCGGACGCATATCTTTACCTGCTGCTGGACGAGCTGCTGCATCTGTAACTTCAGAAGAAGAAAGACCCGTTAGATCATCCGTTTGACGAGAAACAGTTACGCCATCGATCATATCAACGAACTGGATGCGACCTGCCACTTCAGTGATGATTGGCATAGTGTGCGCTTCCCAGTTAGCTACAACTTCACCAGCTTCCACTGCGTCGTTGTCCGCTTTGCTCAGTACAGAACCGTAAGGAAGTTTGTGCTTCTCTTTAGTACGACCGAACTCATCAATAATCGTCATCTCAGATGCACGAGAAGTGATAACTAGCTTCTTGTCTTTGTTGATTACGAACTTAGCATTGTGAAGTTTCACAGTACCCGTAGTCTTAGCTTGGATGCTGTTCTCTGCTGCTGCAGTAGATGCCGCACCACCGATGTGGAACGTACGCATCGTTAGCTGTGTACCCGGTTCACCGATAGATTGTGCAGCGATAACACCAACTGCTTCACCTTGGTTGACTAGGTGACCACGTGCTAGGTCACGACCGTAACACTGTGCACAACAACCGAAGTCTGCATCACAGGTAACAACAGAGCGCACTTTCATGCTATCTACTGAGTTGTCTTCCATGATCTGACACCACTTCTCATCAATCAGAGTATTACGTGGGATCAGGACTTCTTCAGTACCTGGCTTAAGAACGTCTTCAGCGACTACACGACCAAGAGCAAGCTCAGAAAGTGCAACTTTAACGTCACCACCTTCGATGTGAGGCATCATGTCGATACCTTCATGCGTACCACAGTCATGTTCGTGTACTACAACGTCTTGAGCAACGTCTACTAGACGACGAGTTAGGTAACCCGAGTTTGCTGTTTTCAGTGCTGTATCCGCAAGACCCTTACGAGCACCGTGCGTTGAGATAAAGTACTGAAGGACGTTTAGACCTTCTTTAAAGTTCGCAGTGATCGGCGTTTCGATGATTGAACCATCTGGACGCGCCATCAGACCACGCATACCTGCTAGCTGACGAATCTGAGCTGCAGAACCACGTGCGCCCGAGTCGGCCATCATGTAGATGCTGTTGAACGATTCTTGCTGTTCTTCTTCGCCGTCACGGTTGATAACGGTTTCAGAAGATAGGTTATCCATCATTGCTTTCGCAACGCGGTCATTGGTAGATGCCCAGATATCGATAACTTTGTTGTAACGCTCACCCGCAGTAACAAGACCAGATTGGAATTGCTCTTGGATTTCACGAACTTCTTCTTCAGCCGATTCAATTTCATCGTATTTCGCTTGAGGTACAACCATATCGTCGATACCTACAGAAACACCAGAAAGTGCAGCGTATGCAAAACCTGCGTACATAATTTGGTCAGCAAATACAACGGTATCTTTTAGACCAAGCTTACGGTAACACTCGTTAAGAAGGTTAGAAATTTGCTTCTTACCTAGTTTTTGGTTAACGATGCTAAATGGTAGGCCTTTAGGAACGATCTGCCAGAGCATTGCACGACCAACAGTTGTGTCAACTAAGCCAGTATTCGTTGTGCTATTACCGTCTTCGTCTACCACTGTTTCTGTGATACGTACTTTAACGCGAGCGTGTAGCTCAGCCACTTTACTACGGTATGCCTTTTCAGCCTCAGCAGGGCCAGCAAGGTACATACCTTCGCCTTTCACGTTGATCTTGTCACGTGTCATGTAGTAAAGACCTAATACAACGTCCTGAGAAGGTACGATGATCGGGTCACCTGATGCTGGAGACAGAATGTTATTCGTCGACATCATCAGCGTACGTGCTTCAAGCTGTGCTTCTAGAGTTAGAGGCACGTGTACCGCCATTTGGTCACCATCGAAGTCGGCGTTGTATGCCGCACACACTAGTGGGTGAAGCTGAATCGCTTTACCTTCGATTAGTACTGGTTCAAACGCTTGGATACCTAGACGGTGAAGTGTAGGTGCACGGTTAAGCAGTACTGGGTGTTCGCGGATTACTTCGTCTAGGATATCCCAAACGATCGCTTCTTCGCGCTCTACCATCTTCTTCGCAGCTTTGATTGTCGTCGCCATGCCACGAGTTTCTAGCTTGCTGTAGATGAACGGCTTAAATAGCTCAAGTGCCATCTTCTTAGGAAGACCACACTGATGTAGACGAAGGTATGGACCAACTGTGATTACAGAACGGCCAGAGTAGTCTACACGTTTACCAAGAAGGTTCTGACGGAAACGACCTTGCTTACCCTTGATCATATCAGCAAGAGATTTCAGAGGACGCTTGTTAGAGCCAGTGATAGCACGACCACGACGACCGTTATCTAGAAGTGCATCAACAGACTCTTGCAGCATACGCTTTTCGTTACGTACGATGATGTCCGGAGCAGCTAGCTCTAGAAGACGCTTCAAACGGTTGTTACGGTTGATCACACGACGGTAAAGGTCGTTCAGATCTGACGTCGCAAAACGACCGCCATCTAGTGGTACTAGAGGACGTAGATCTGGCGGAAGAACCGGAAGTACAGTCAGAATCATCCATTGCGGATCGTTACCCGATGCAATGAACGCTTCAACTAACTTCAGGCGCTTAGTAACTTTTTTACGCTTAGTTTCTGAGTTAGTTGTTTCTAACTCTTCGCGCATCTCTTCCACTTCTTGATGAAGGTCCATTGTTGAAAGCAGATCTTTGATCGCTTCAGCACCCATCTTAGCAGTGAATTCGTCACCCCACTCTTCTAGACGATCCAGATACTCTTCTTCAGTAAGCATCTGAGATTTTTCTAGATCTGTCATACCTGGTTCAGTTACTACGTACATTTCGAAGTAAAGAACACGTTCGATATCACGCAGAGGGATATCCATCAGTAGACCGATACGAGACGGCAGTGATTTTAGGAACCAGATGTGAGCAACTGGTGAAGCTAGCTCGATGTGGCCCATACGGTCACGACGAACTTTAGTCTGTGTAACTTCAACGCCACACTTCTCACAGATAACACCACGGTGCTTCAGGCGCTTGTATTTGCCACAAAGACATTCGTAGTCTTTAACTGGACCAAAAATACGTGCACAGAACAGACCATCACGCTCAGGTTTGAACGTACGATAGTTAATTGTTTCTGGCTTTTTAACTTCACCAAAAGACCATGAACGGATCATGTCTGGTGAAGATAGACCGATTTTGATTGCATCAAATTCTTCGGTCTTATGCTGTGCTTTTAGAAAGTTTAATAAGTCTTTCACATTCAGCTCCTGTAAGGAGTTAAAGGAGCTCACTGCTATAGCAAGCTCCCTTTTACCAAATAATCCTATCTTCTTTTAATAAAGAGGAGGGATTACTCTTCGTCTTCTAGCTCGATGTTGATACCTAGCGAGCGAATCTCTTTCAACAGTACGTTGAACGACTCAGGCATACCAGGTTCCATGCTATGGTTACCGTCTACGATGTTCTTATACATCTTAGTACGGCCGTTAACGTCATCCGACTTAACTGTTAGCATTTCTTGTAGAGTATATGCAGCACCGTATGCTTCTAGTGCCCATACTTCCATCTCACCGAAACGCTGACCACCGAACTGAGCTTTACCACCAAGTGGTTGCTGAGTTACTAGGCTGTAAGAACCAGTAGAACGAGCGTGCATCTTGTCATCAACCAAGTGGTTCAGTTTCAGCATGTACATGTAACCTACAGTTACAGGACGCTCAAACGAATCACCAGTACGACCATCAAACAGTTTAAGCTGACCAGATTCTGGCAGATCACCCAGTTTAAGTAGTTCTTTGATTAGAGACTCAGAAGCACCATCGAACACAGGAGTAGCAATCGGTAGACCGCCACGTAGGTTCTTGATCAGTGTACGAACTTGATCATCAGACAGTTCAGCAATATCAACCTTCTGACGAGTATCACCAAGATCGTAAACCTTCTGTAGGAACTCACGGAACTTATGCAGTTCTTGTTGTTCCTTAACCATTTGGTTGATCTTGTCACCGATACCTTTCGCAGCCAAACCTAAGTGAACTTCTAGGATCTGACCGATGTTCATACGCGATGGTACACCCAGCGGGTTAAGTACGATGTCTACAGGCTGACCTTTCTCATCGTATGGCATGTCTTCAACAGGGTTAATCTTAGAGATTACACCTTTGTTACCGTGACGACCCGCCATCTTATCACCAGGCTGGATGCGACGTTTAACCGCTAGGTAAACTTTAACAATCTTAAGAACGCCAGGCGCTAGATCATCACCTTGAGTGATTTTACGACGCTTAGTTTCAAACTTCTTATCGAAGTCTGCTTTTAGCTCATCCCACTGCTCAGCAAGTTGCTCAAGCTGTGTTTGTAGCGCATCGTCTTCTAGAACTTGCTCTAGCCATTGCTTACGGCCGATAGTATCAAGCTTAGCTTCAGAGTAACCACCAGACAGAAGTACAGCTTTAACACGGTTAAGAAGGCCACCCTCAAGAATTTGGAACTCTTCAGTTAGGTCTTTCTTCGCTTCTTTAAGCTGCATCTGTTCGATTTCAAGTGCACGCTTGTCTTTCTCTACGCCATCGCGAGTGAAGACTTGTACATCGATGATAGTACCCGAAACAGAGTTTGGTACACGTAGAGAAGTATCTTTAACATCAGATGCTTTCTCACCGAAGATTGCACGTAGTAGCTTCTCTTCAGGAGTCAGTTGAGTTTCACCTTTAGGGGTTACTTTACCAACCAGGATGTCGCCACCCTTAACTTCAGCACCAATGTAAACGATACCTGACTCGTCTAGTTTAGACAGAGCAGACTCACCTACGTTTGGAATATCAGCTGTGATCTCTTCAGAGCCCAGCTTAGTATCACGAGCCACACAAGATAGTTCTTGGATGTGGATAGTCGTGAAACGGTCTTCTTGAACTACGCGCTCAGATACTAAGATCGAGTCTTCGAAGTTGTAACCGTTCCAAGGCATGAATGCGATACGCATGTTTTGGCCAAGAGCAAGTTCACCAAGGTCTGTTGAAGGACCATCAGCAAGAACATCGCCGCGTGCAACTGGTTCACCTGGAAGTACAGTTGGACGTTGGTTAATACATGTATTTTGGTTCGAACGCGTGTACTTAGTTAGGTTGTAGATATCGATACCAGCTTCGCCAGGTACCAATTCATCTTCGTTAACCTTAACTACGATACGAGAAGCGTCTACAGACTGAACTTGACCACCACGTCTAGCAACCGCTGTAACACCAGAGTCAACTGCGATGTTACGTTCGATACCAGTACCTACTAGAGGCTTATCAGCCTTAAGTGTTGGTACAGCTTGACGTTGCATGTTGGCACCCATCAATGCACGGTTCGCATCATCGTGTTCTAGGAACGGGATAAGCGAAGCAGCGATAGATACTACTTGGTTTGTCGCAACGTCCATGTAGTCAACGTGATCGCGTGAGTGAAGACCAGATTCACCCTTCTGACGAGCAGTGATTAGCTCATCTGCAAACGTAGATTCTTCAGTAAGAACTGTGTTTGCCTGTGCGATTACGAATTGACCTTCCTGGATTGCAGACAGGTAATCAACTTCTTCTGTTACTACACCATCTACAACGCGACGGTACGGCGTTTCTAGGAAACCGTAATCGTTACAACGCGCAAACGCAGATAGCGAGTTAATTAGACCGATGTTTGGACCTTCAGGCGTTTCGATCGGACATAGACGACCGTAGTGAGTTACGTGAACGTCACGTACTTCAAAGCCTGCGCGCTCACGAGTAAGACCACCAGGACCTAAAGCAGAGATACGACGTTTGTGCGTCACTTCTGACAATGGGTTGTTTTGGTCCATGAACTGTGAAAGCTGTGAAGAGCCAAAGAATTCTTTAACTGCAGCAGAGATCGGCTTAGCGTTGATAAGGTCTTGAGGCATGATTGCATCAAGATCACCAAGGCTTAGGCGCTCTTTAACGGCACGTTCAACACGAACTAGACCAACACGGAATTGGTTCTCTGCCATTTCACCTACAGAACGGATACGACGGTTACCAAGGTGGTCGATATCATCCACTTCGCCTTTACCGTTACGGATACCAATCAGTTTCTTCATCACTTCAATGATGTCTGACTCATCCAGAGTACCGCGCTCTTCTTCTTCTTCACGCTCAATAGAGCTGTTGAACTTCATACGGCCTACAGTTGATAGGTCGTAACGATCTTCAGAGAAGAATAGACTTTCGAATAATGATTCTGCAGCTTCTTTCGTTGGTGGCTCGCCAGGACGCATCATGCGGTAGATTTCTACCAATGCAGAGATGCGATCTACTGTGCTATCAGCACGTAGAGTGTCTGACATGAATGGACCGTGATCTAGGTCATTCGTGAACAGAGTTTCTAGAGCTTTGTGGCCTGCTTGAGACAGGTTAGCAAGTGCTTCTAGGCTAATCTCTTGGTTCGCACCAACGATGATCTCGCCAGTTGCTTCGTTGATGTAATCTTTAGATGCAACTTTACCAACGATGTACTCTACTGGTACTTCGATGTGCTCAACGCCATCTTTTTCAAGTTGACGGATATGGCGAGCAGTAACACGACGACCAGTCTCAACGTAAGTTTTGCCGTTTGCTTCGATGTCGAATGACGCAGTTTCGCCACGTAGACGATCTGGAACCAACTCCATAAGTAGAGTCTGGTCTTTCACTTCGAAGTTCACCTTGTCGAAGAACAGATCTAGGATCTCTTCAGTCGATTTACCAAGTGCACGAAGAATAATCGATGCTGGTAGTTTACGACGACGGTCGATACGTACGAATAAGTTATCCTTAGGATCGAACTCAAAGTCTAACCATGAGCCACGGTAAGGAATTACACGTGCGTTATAAAGAACTTTACCTGATGAGTGGGTCTTACCCTTATCACTGTCGAAGAACACGCCTGGGCTTCGGTGCAGCTGGGATACGATAACCCTCTCGGTACCATTAATTACGAAAGTACCATTGTCTGTCATAAGCGGAATTTCGCCCATGTAGACTTCTTGTTCTTTAATGTCTTTTACAGTACCTGCTGGTGCATCTCGATCAAAGATAACTAGGCGTAGTTTTACGCGTAGTGGCTTTGAGTAAGTAACACCGCGGATTTGACATTCTTTAACGTCAAAAACTGGCTCACCAAGACGGTAGCTAACGTATTGCAGCTCAGAATTGCCGTTGTAGCTCTGAATTGGAAATACAGAACGGAAAGCAGCTTCAAGACCGTATTGACCTTCTGGATCCTGTTCGATGAATTTGTCGAAAGAATCAAGCTGGATCGATAACAGGTATGGAATGTCCAAAACTTGTGGACGAGTACCAAAATCCTTACGGATGCGCTTTTTCTCGGTATAAGAGTAAACCATGGGGTTCCTCAGCTCGCTGATAAGTGACCCAAACCACCCAAAACACTCTTCAGAGGGGGTGGTGACAAACAGCTGTTTAGTGGTAGTGAACAATCATTTCGAAAAAATGACTGTTTTTTTGCTCGGATTATGACGGTTAAACAGCGGAAATTTCGTCATAGCCCTACAGCGCAAAAAGGCCGGTGGTTAATAAACCACCAGCCATTAGCCTTGCGGCTATGAAATTAAGTAATAATTACTTGATTTCAACAGAAGCGCCAGCTTCTTCTAGCTGTGCTTTAAGAGCTTCAGCTTCAGCTTTGTCAACGCCTTCTTTAAGCGCTGCAGGAGCTGAGTCTACAAGACCTTTAGCTTCTTTAAGACCTAGGCCAGTTGCGCCACGTACAGCTTTGATAACTTGTACTTTGTTAGCGCCAGCAGCAGTTAGGATAACGTCGAATTCAGTTTGCTCAGCAGCAGCGTCGCCGCCAGCTGCGCCGCCAGCTACAACAGCAGCTGCTGCAGTAACGCCGAATTTCTCTTCCATAGCTTCGATAAGCTCAACAACTTGCATTACAGACATTTCTGCAACTGCGTCTAGGATTTGCTCGTTAGTAATAGACATAACAATTCTCTTTTAAGTCAACAATAAGTTTAAATAGCAACCAGTGAAAAGCAAGGCTTATGCCGCAGCTTCTTCTTTTTGGTCGCGAACAGCAGCGATAGTACGAACCAGCTTGCCAGCAGAAGCTTCTTTCATGCACATCATTAGGCGTGCGATAGCTTCGTCGTAAGTTGGTAGTGTCGCTAGTACTTCAGCATCAGTAACTGCGCCTTCAAATGCAGCAGCTTTGATCTCGAAATCTTTATTCTCTTTAGCGAAGTCTTTGAAAAGACGCGCTGCAGCACCTGGGTGCTCGTTAGAGAACGCGATCAGAGTTGGACCAGTGAAAGTGTCTACTAGACACTCGTAGTCTGTACCCTGAACCGCACGGCGTGCTAGTGTGTTACGAACAACTTTCATGTAAACACCCGCTTCGCGAGCTTGTTTACGTAGAGAAGTCATTGCGCCAACTTCAACGCCACGAGAATCAGCTACAACTGCAGAAAGTGCACCACTGGCAGCTTCGTTGACTTCAGCAACAATTGCTTTTTTGTCTTGAAGATTTAAAGCCATTTGGATTAACCTCTGGTTGTGATTACAGCACTCAGTACAAAATGTATTGAGCGTTTACGATGTTATTTTTTAAAAATGAATAAATCCACTTCAAACCACAACATCGCCTACGTAGGTTTTATTAAGCTATCAATAATCTAATGAAAATCAACAGCGCCTACGGTCTTGGGATAGATGATGATTAAACTGCTTTAAAAATCACCCAACCACAAATATTAGGCGCAGAAGTATACACTAAATCTGCGCCTAAGCAAATTAGTTTGCTAGAGTGTTCAGGCTAGCCTGATCAACAGCAACACCAGCACCCATCGTAGTTGAGATGCTTACTTTCTTCAGGTAAGTACCCTTAGCTGAAGAAGGCTTAGCTTTCTTAAGAGCAACTAGAAGTGCTTCTAGGTTCTCTTGAAGCTGGTTAGCTTCGAAAGATGCTTTACCGATAGTAGTGTGGATGATGCCGTTCTTGTCGTTACGGTAACGAACCTGACCAGCTTTAGCGTTCTTAACCGCTTCAGCAACGTTAGGAGTTACAGTACCAACTTTAGGGTTTGGCATAAGGCCGCGTGGACCTAGGATTGTACCTAGTTGACCAACAACACGCATTGCATCTGGAGAAGCAACAACTACGTCGAAGTTCATTTCGCCTTTTTTCACTTGCTCAGCAAGATCTTCCATACCAACGATATCTGCGCCAGCAGCTTTAGCAGCTTCTGCGTTTGCACCTTGAGTGAAAACAGCAACGCGGATGTCACGGCCAGTACCGTGAGGTAGCACAGTTGCGCCACGAACGTTTTGGTCAGATTTACGAGCATCGATGCCTAGGTTAACAGCAACGTCTACAGACTCAACGAATTTAGCAGTCGCTAGTTCTTTAAGAAGAGCAACAGCTTCGTTGATTTCGTATTCTTTAGTTGAGTCAACTTTGTCGCGGATTACGCGCATACGCTTAGTAAGTTTTGCCATGATCTTATCCCTCTACCACTAGGCCCATTGAACGAGCAGTACCAGCAATAGAACGCTTCATTGCTTCGATGTCAGCACCAGTCATATCAGCAGCTTTAGTTTCTGCGATTTCCTGGATTTGAGCGTCAGTTACTGTGCCCACTTTTTCAGTGTTTGGACGACCAGAACCAGACTTAACGCCAGCAGCTTTCTTAAGAAGAACAGCAGCAGGTGGAGTCTTAGTTACGAACGTGAAAGAACGGTCGTTGTAAACAGTAATAACTACTGGAGTAGGTAGACCTTTCTCAACAGATTCTGTTTTTGCGTTGAACGCTTTACAGAATTCCATGATGTTCACGCCGTGTTGACCTAGAGCAGGACCAACCGGTGGACTTGGGTTTGCCATACCAGCTGCAACTTGCAGTTTGATATAAGCTTCAACTTTCTTAGCCATGATATTTCCTAATATTTGGGTACATGCGCCAGCCGTAAGGCGAGCTCCCCATAATTTCAATTAACTCTTTTTTACTTCCGCAGAAGCAAAAAGGCGCGAAATTATAATCATAATTCGCGCCTTTAACAACCCTAAAAAGGTGATTTTTTATACTCTTTAATTTTGAACAGCTTATGAAGCATTTATCCACAACTTGCTCAAAAGGTAAGAGTATCAGTCCAGTTTTTCAACCTGACCAAATTCAAGCTCAACCGGTGTTGCACGACCAAAGATCGATACAGATACCTTAATGCGGCTTTTCTCGTAATCTACTTCTTCAACAGTACCGTTGAAGTCAGCAAATGGACCATCGTTCACACGAACCACTTCACCCGCTTCGAACATTGTCTTAGGACGTGGAGACTCGCTCGCTTTCTCTAGACGGTTCAAGATAGCATCAGCTTCTTTATCAGTGATTGGTGCAGGACGATCAGAGGTACCACCAATGAAGCCCATAACACGCGGAATGCTGCGTACTAAGTGCCATGATTCATCATTCATGATCATTTGAACTAATACGTAGCCAGGGAAGAATTTACGTTCACTTTTACGACGTTGGCCTGCACGCATTTCCACTACCTCTTCAGTAGGTACTAGCACATCGCCAAACAGTTCTTCCATGTTGTGCATTTTAATATGCTCGCGTAGCGACTGTGCAACACGACCTTCAAAGCCAGAAAAGGCTTGAACTACATACCAACGTTTTTTTGGAGCTTCACTCATGAATCAGAACCCTCTACACCCCAGTTGCTAGAGAAACTAGACGGACCATAATGCCGTCAATTCCCCAAAGCACTAGAGACATAACAATACATACAGCTAAAACGATCAATGTAGTTTGCATAGTTTCTTGGCGAGTAGGCCAAACAACTTTACGAATCTCCATACGAGATTCTTTTGCAAAATCGATCGCAGCTTTACCTTTAGTTGTTGTTGCTGCAACGCCTAGTGCGGCAGCAATCAGCACAACTACACCTGCAGCGCGAATTACAACAGACAATTCACCATACAGGTAATTACCCACAACAGCAGCAGCCAACAGAACAAAAGCGACAATCCACTTCATTGTATCTGCTGCACTTGAGCTATCAGGAGTTTCAGCGTTTGCTTTCATAAAACCAACCTGTGATAAGTCTTAAATATAGACGACAATAACCCCGCTGTTGCAGGGCACATTCCTTTGCGTTGCAAAACAACACATCTAACAGTCATTTTAGTCAAAAAGACCGTTTAATTCTTTGCTAAGAGCCGAAATTGATGTTAAATCACTCAACTCTTTTTTCAGCGCAGAAAAAGGGCATCAAATGATGCCCTTTTTACTAGTGGTTCGTCAAATCTTATGCAAAGATTTTAGCTACAACACCAGCACCAACTGTACGGCCACCTTCGCGGATTGCGAAACGTAGACCTTCGTCCATTGCGATTGGAGCGATTAGCTCAACAGTCATTTGAACGTTGTCACCTGGCATTACCATCTCTACGCCTTCTGGTAGAGTGATGTCGCCTGTTACGTCAGTTGTACGGAAGTAGAACTGTGGACGGTAACCTTTGAAGAAAGGAGTGTGACGGCCGCCTTCATCTTTAGAAAGTACGTATACTTCAGACTCAAACTTAGTGTGTGGGTTGATAGAACCTTTCGCAGAAAGTACTTGACCACGTTCAACGTCATCACGCTTAGTACCACGTAGAAGTGCACCAACGTTCTCACCTGCACGACCTTCGTCAAGCAGTTTACGGAACATTTCAACACCAGTACAAGTAGTAAGAGTAGTCTCTTTGATACCAACGATTTCTACTTCGTCACCTACACGTAGGATACCGCGCTCGATACGACCAGTTACAACAGTACCACGACCTTGAATTGAGAATACATCTTCAATTGGTAGTAGGAACGGTTGGTCAACTGCACGCTCTGGCTCAGGGATGTAAGAATCTAGTGCTTCTGCAAGCTCAACGATCTTGTCTTCCCACTGCTTCTCGCCATTTAGTGCGCCAAGTGCAGAACCTTGGATAACTGGTAGGTCATCACCTGGGAAGTCGTATTCAGAAAGAAGTTCACG
>NZ_CANLBV010000084.1 GCF_947488985.1 uncultured Vibrio sp. | reverse complement strand
GAAGTACACCTAAACCCAGAAAGAGAAGCTGCTTAATAAGTAAGCAAATGATGACAACTACCTTGAAAAACGCCGCTTGTCAGTGCTGTCAAAGAGGCCTTTCGTACTGCAGACTCTCTGTGCTTTTCAGAGTTTCAGTTGCATCTAAAAGGCATTTTGTCCCAAGGAAATATTGTAGGTAATATGACAAATATAGAATCCGTATTCTCATTTTTTGAAGGACTCGGTATTGCTGATCCTGAACTTTATTTTTCTACGTTTTCAACTTCTTTAGTCGATGAATCTTGTGTATTGCTACGTCAAGGCGAAGAGCAGACCCATGCATTCTATTTGATCTCTGGTATCTTGAAGGCCTGCCATTATTCCGATTCAGGAGTAGAGCGATGTAAGGAGTTTTATTTTCCACAAAGCCTTTGCATACTTTTTTCGAGTTGGATAGAGAATCGAGAGTCTAGCTATCAAATTGAATCATTAACTAAAGTAGAATTCATCAAAATCCCAATGAGTATATTTAATTCTCAAGAGTGGGTTAACACAAAAATTCAGCTTTTAGAGCAGCAACTGATTTATAAAGAAAAAAAAGAAAGTTTTTTTCTGCTCAATACACATGAAGAAAAATACAAGTATCTAGTTAACAATTTTCCCCATTGGGTCAAGCACTTAACAAGCATTGATATCGCTAATTACATGGGGATAAGCCCTGTTAGTTTATCAAGAATAAAAAACCGCATTAACAATTGTTAATTAACACCATTGAATTTCAATAGAACATAGAACCACAATTCTTTACTTAGTGAACTCTATTTTGTGGGTTTTATTTTCTCTTCTATCTGCTGTTTTTTTGACCGCGAAGGATGTCTCATTAAAAAAGTCGACATCTAAATTATCAGCAATACAATCTACAGCAATAATGTTGTTCATTATTTGTCCTATTTGCCTATCCACCATATTCATTCTCGAAAAGGTGAACTACGACGTTGATCTAGTGATAATGATGTTATCGGCTGCCACGCTTGATGCCGCTGCTATGACATTTTATCTCTTAGCTTTGCGCAATGGCTCCTTAGCCAAAGTCATTCCTCTTTTATGCTTTGTTCCTGTATTTCAGCTAGTTTTAAACTTTGTTTTTTACAATGAAGTCCCTTCCTTGTTTGGATTCATAGGAATAATTTCCGCGATCTTTTTTATATTTTATGGTGAGAGTTTAAACCTAATAAGCATAATAAAAGATAAAGCGGTAAACAGCATGATATGTGTTGTTTTGCTTTGGTCACTTAGCTCAATCATTCATAAAGATGGTTCAGGTCAGATTGGGGCTGTTAATTGGACGGCGCACATATGCTTAGTCATGTTCTTATATTATTTGCCTTTTCTGCTCAGAATACGGCCATCGACTATAAGTTTAAGGGACTTTTCTTCTTTAATTGTCCCCGCTCTGGCTCACCTACTAACTTTACTGACATTTTATCAAGCTGCTTCGATAGGAAACGTTGCTTTTGTATCTTCGCTAAGACGATTCTCGACTGTGTTTTCAATTTTGATTGGTTGGTATAAATACAATGAGACGGTAACAAAGAGACTCTGTATATCGATATTTGGGCTAATAGCGTCAGCTTTAACCATTACACTTTTCGGCTAGTCGTATGGCAATTATCGGGTTGTCGGTTCTAGCTAGCGGATAATGCCCATCTAAGATATCACTAACGTTTGAAACGCTTAACTTACAATTGTCCAGCTTTGAGCTAGCGCCCCTAGCTACGAATCACTAACTATAGTCAACTTAGTTAGTCAATCATTAGCAAGTTTAGTCTGCGTTATAATTAAGTTGTTGATATCAGGTTACTTAACGAATGAATCGGAGTTTCTAGGGTTCAAATCCCACCTCCCACCACTTTTAATGAAAAACCCGTTGATTTTCAAAGGCTTCTTCATATTTGACATTTAAGGATTTGCAGGTGTCACGAATAGGTTTCACAACATGTATCTAACAAGAAATAGAAACGCTACTTACTACTCTCGTACCTACCCCCCTCTATCACTCCCAAATAAAGACTTTCCAGGTGAAATACGATTCTCGTTGGGAGCTACTAACCGATATCAAGCTATTGAACGCAATCTGGTAGTCTCTCTAGAGGCTAGAAGAGCAATTAAGGCCGTTTCCACATACGATACACCAGAGATATTTAAAGAACGTTTAAGCGTAATTGTAGAGACTATCAGAAGCCGAAATTTCACAACTCATGGGCGAGTAACACGGATACACAAGCCCAAAGCTACTAAATCAAAATAAAGTGGGCCTAACGCTCAGTAGGCCCACAGATTCATTCGTTACTCTTTATCCGCAATCACTTTTGCAGCTTCACGAATGTAACCCATCATTTTATCTTCACCGTACGGTGGCACATATGGGTTCGAGGAGAAGTAAACACCAACGAAATCACGTTTAGGGTCAATGTAAATGCCCTGACCAAGGTTGCCATGCTTATATAAGGCACCATCTTCGAACATCGCGTCAAATTGGAATGTATTGGTCATTGGCGCATCAACGAAGTCGGATACAAGACCTTCATATTTACCGCCCTTTTCGAAAGCTTCCACCGTGTTAGCATTATCGTACATAATCGATAAATGTTTTACTTGAACAACAGGCTCTGAGGCCACTTTATTCCAGCTCGGGGTATAAAGAACGCCATACTTGGCCATGTCTTCTAGCGTCGTAGAGACTAACCCATGAGCAACAGCGGTACCTTCAGGCGTAAGGTTAAACTGAATCGCTTTATCGGCACCAAGCTTACTCCATACCCTCTCTTCAAAAACATCAGACCATGGCTTATTCTCGATACGCTCAACCATGTAGTTAAGCACTGTCGTGGTTGCGGAGCTGTATCGATTTACAGTTCCTGGAGCTTCACCTTCGATGATCTCAGCTTGCTTTACAACATCTAACCAATTTTCTACTTTATCGGCACCTGGAGCTGGAACCCCAAACTCCGCAGAGAAAAAGCGAACAATAATAGAATTTGGATCAAGAATAGACTCCAGTGTCTCTTCAAGTTTTAAGCCCGTTGACATATTCAGGGCATTTTTAACGCTGACTTGCTCCCAGTTCGTTCCTTTTAACTCTGGGACATAATTGACAATCGATGCATCAATATCCAGTTTACCTTCATCAATCAATTGCGATACCACCAATCCTACGGTTGATTTCGCCGCTGACATCCAGACATGATAATCATCCGGATTCATGCCAGGGTAGGCTTGATACACAATTTTCCCTTTATGTATCATCATGACACCCTGAACTCTGTGATGTTCATGAACCACATAATCGTCCAATGTTAATGTGCCACTATTTTTCGTATCAAATGTGACTTTGCCAATCCTTGCGTCGGGTGCTACCTCTAGTGTAGCTGGCTTTGATGCAGGTTGAGACAGCGCCGTGCCTAAGAACTCCGCCAGACGTGCGTTGTAATAGAGCGCGTGATCGCCGCCCATTTGATAGTGGAAGTTGTTAAACTTCTTATGTGCATCGAGCACGAAGTCATGAGTAAAGCCAGACTTTGCAGCTGATACTGGCATCGTAACGGCTGCACCAGGGACAGATAAGTATTCTTTCAATACTTCTTCAACGGAAGGATTGGCACTGGCCATCATTGGAGCTGCACTCAGTCCTGAAATAACATATGGCATGAGCTTGGTTTTCATAGAGCTTTTTCCTTAATTATGAGGTTAATTTACACGTTCTGTATAGATAGGAGGTTAATACACTTGCCTCTAAAAGTACATTTCATGTCACGACCACATAAGAACAGCTGCGTCCCTTCGTCCCGAGAAAAGGGCACATAGAACATAAGCGTGACTTGATCATGAAACGATGAGCTCGATGCCCCTACGTTCAACGTGCGTGGGTCCATATACGGCCCGTGGAGATAACGCTTCGATGCTCCTTCGACTAAAGCCTTCTTATCTGCGAGAGTGGCTCCGATATGGTCGTGATAACTCGATGCTTGCGCGACACCTTTTGCATCGACGATCGCCAACTCAGAGAAATCCGTGCCGCGTTTAAGAAGACTTGATAATGTACCTTCCGCCTGCTCTTCCGTTCGGCTTGCCAAATAAACGGCAGAGTCTTCTAAAAAATCCCATTGGTTCTTCACCCAATTATGAAGAAGTTGAACTCGAGTATGGGCGATACTTTCAAATGTTTGCTCGAGCTCTTCTGTCCTACTTCGATTCAGAAAACAGGCTCTACGCATTGCCAGTTTTCCTGTTGCGCCAAACCACTTAAGCCAACTGCGTTCCATGTCCGTAAGGTTCACTTACATCCCTTGTGTTTTTATATTCACATGGGTAAAGCAATTTACAGACCAGAATTAATCATACAAATACGTAACCAATTAATAAAAAGCACTTTCTTCGTATCAATACGGTGCAAGTCGTGTCTTTTTTGGTGCGATATATGCTGTGTCTTTATCACCTTTTGCTAAGGTTTCAGTGATTAATTTGAGAAGTTAATCGTAAACATGATGAGCCGCTTTCAAAAGCTGCATATGAATCGGTACTAAATCTTCATGCTTTGTTCGATAGCCACCACCAACAACACACGCCATCGGAATAGAGTCTGATTTCGCTAAACCGATCATCAAGCAGTCGCGTTCAAATATGCCTTGTGTAGACACATTCAAATAGCCCAGTTCATCGTCTTGATGGATGTCGATGCCCGCATCATAGATGATAAGGTCAGGTTGGTGATGGGCAATAGCCAGCTTGGTAACTTGTTCGAAACACCTTAAAAATTCTTCATCTTCAGTTTCGCGACTTAGTGGCACATCTAAATCCGATAATGGCTTTCGTGCAGGGAAGTTTTTGTCACAGTGGAAAGACAGAGTAATAATCTCATCGCTATCTTGGCAAAGAGTCGCTGTGCCATCGCCATGGTGAACATCACTATCGACAATCAACACCTTATCTATGTGCTCAAAGGTCAACGCGTGCTTTGCAGCTAATACAAGATCATTCAACAGACAAAAGCCACTGCCAAAGTCATGATGCGCGTGATGGTAGCCACCGCTCAAATGAATCGCTAAACCACTCTCTATCGCCATTTCTGCGGCCAAGCAAGTTCCTCCGCTGGAATAGAGTGTTCTTTCAATAAGTTGCTCACTCCACGGAAAGCCAATACGCCTCATCTTTGCCGCTGGCAGGTTTCCAGAAACAAGCAAATCCACATACTCGCTATCGTGTACCTGTTTTACTTGCTCAACCGAAACAGGCGTTGGTTGGAACACTTCAAACTTGCTCTTCCACAAGGGTTTGCTATCCATTAGCGCCTCAACAGCACTGTGTAACAACTGATATTTGTTAATCGGATAACGGTGACCTTCAGGTAAAGGCAGTTGCGAATAGATTGGGTGGTAAATTAAAGGAATCATAATCAAGTTAATTGAGTATCTTTCTCAAAATCATAACAGCCTCAGACTTGGCGACAACCTTAATCAGTGATAACAATTATCATTATCTCAAATCCATTTTAGAGGCAATAATGAAAAACGTAATACTCATCCTTGGGGTGATCTGCGTCTCGACGGCTGCAGTAATGATTTTTGTGGGAATCCCAATGGCCAGTTGGTGGACCGTTGATTTTCTCGTGTTAAGCCATCAAACTTAACTAATTGAACTAAAAAGGAATCACCATGAGCGTTATTTTTATTACTGGAGCGAACCGCGGCATTGGCTTAAGTCTGACTCAACAATACTTGAAAGGTAATCACAAGGTGTATGCAACTTACCGTGACGCCGCTTCAGCAACAGAACTGCTCTCGCTCGCAGGCCACAACAGCGACCTAACCTGCATTCAGTTAGAAATAACCGATTACCGAGCGGTGAGCCAACTTCCCTCTCAAATTCCGTCGATAGATATCTTAATTAACAATGCTGGCTACTATGGGCCAAAAGGTTACGGACTAGGTAATACCGACGTAGAAGAGTGGCGACGTGTTTTTGAAGTCAATACGATTGCGCCATTGAAGCTTGTCGAAACGCTATTACCTGTTCTAGAAAACAGTGACGTAAAAAAGGTCGCTTGCTTGTCTTCTCGAGTAGGCAGCATGACAGAGAACACCTCTGGCGGCGGCTACATCTATCGTTCCTCTAAAGCGGCTCTTAACTCCGTTGTGAAGAGTTTAAGCAACGACCTAACCGATAATGGCTTTACCGTGTTAGCGCTGCATCCAGGTTGGGTACAGACTGAAATGGGTGGGCCAAATGCTCTAATCGACACAGACACTTCGGCATCAGGCCTTATCAAAGTCATCGAATCTGCCAATACCGAAGTAAGTGGTCACTTCTTCAATTTCGATGGCACTGAAATAGACTGGTAGGCTCTCCATGAATCATCGCCTTCTTTCAAATTTACTGCGACGCTCACCACTGGTTTTGTTAACCGTGGTGCTCGGTGGGTGTTTTGGGGAAGGCCCCGGTGACTTATTCGACGACTATCAAACTAAAGTAGCCAGAGTACTGGATGCTGACGAGATAAAAGATAACTGGGAATTTGAAAGCCTACCGAGAAAGCGAGAACTGTTACTGGATGTACCTTCGCTCTCTATCGGACTCATCGACAGCTACCAGCTTCGCCAATGTGGATTGTTCAACCTGATTGCCGAAAGGAATTCAGTGCTCGGAAAAGTCGCGGACGAGTTTCGCAACTACGATTATCAAGTCGCTCTACTGGAAGGCGTGGGTAAATGTTTATCCGGTAATGAATTAGACTCAGAGATCGTAGAGCTACTAACAGAAATCGAGCAACAGAAGCTCACACAGTTTCCGCTGCACCAATGGAATCTGATATATGCCAGCGATGCGATGCAGTCTCAGATGCGTGGTAGTCAGTGGTTACGCGCTGATATCGGCGATCAAGTACGACAAACGCGTGATGCCCTAGCACATATCAATCAAGCGTTAAACACATCGCTCGTTTCCGGCAAGACCACTGAGGTTCAAGAAGTACTAGAGAAGAGTTCAACGCTTGGTGATTTGTACTACTCGCTGGCTCGAGCTTCGGCAGAGCTGGATATCATCACCAAACAACTGACAACTTTTGATGACAATATCATCTGTGGGAAGCAGCGAGACACAACCAAGTTTCGCTACCTCAACAATGTGTTCGAGCAACAATACATTGGTAAGGTACAGCCCTACATAGCGCTGCTAGATGGCTACTATCAGCAGTTAGCCCCGCAACTCGTGATGTTTAACGCACAACCTGAACTGCACAATTATTACTTTCCCATTCAAGATACACATCAAGCTTTTCGAGCATCGACTCGTCACCATGTCGACTATTGGCAACAGTTGTTTAAGCGTTGTGGGCGTAAAGTTGGACGTTAACCCCTCTACCGATAAGTACTAGCTCTTAGTGCCCTTTTTAGCGGAAGTGCCTTTCTTAGCGTACGAACCATTCTTAGCATACGAACCGTTCTTGGCATAAGACTTCTTCGCACCACCGCCTTTACGACGTTTAAACGCTGGTCTTTCGACTTTAGGAAGGTGGCGGAGTGATTCAGGAACTTCTCCCGTTTTCACTTTACCCATCAAGCCATCTATCTTGCTTTCCAGCGCTTGCATGAAAGGTTGATACGCTTGGTTACGCTCAGCCATGCCTTGCAACTGGTGTTCCCAGTGTGCCGTCATGTCGGGGAAGGTCGAGTCCTCCGGTAAGGCATGAATCAAGCCTCTACCAGCAGGGCTACTATGTATGCTCTTACCTTGACGCGTTAGCAACTGCCTTTTAAATAGCGTATCTAGAATGCCCGCACGGGTTGCTTCTGTTCCAAGACCGTCTGTCTCTTTCAAAATGGCTTTCAGGTCTTTGTTCGCGACAAAGCGCGCGATACCCGTCATCGCTTGCAGCAATGTCGCTTCTGTAAAGTGTTTTGGCGGTTCGGTTTTCTTATCGCCAATCACCCCTTCACGACACGTGAGCACGGTTCCTTTATCCAATGGAGGAACTGTATCCATGCCATCGCCTTTCTCTTCGGTGTCGGTTTTGCCCGTCAACACTTTCCAACCGGAGTTGATAAGCTGACGCCCTTTCGCAATGAATACGCCACCAGCGATATCAAAGACCAGCTTAGCATCCGCAAAAACAGCCGATGGGTAGAACTGCATCAGATACTGGCGGGCGATTTGTTGATAGATTTTCATCTCATTGGCAGACAAACCATTTACCGATGATTTCTTCGGAGTAGGGATAATCGCGTGGTGAGCATCGACCTTGCTGTCGTTCCATGCTTTTGATTTAAGTGAAAGGTCCGCACCTTGAGCACCACTTTGCAGCTCTTTCGCATTGTTAGCGATGGCGTCTACGATCGACTCTCGCTGAGAGTAGTGTTCTTTAGGGAGGTAACGACTATCAGAACGTGGGTAAGTAATGAGTTTGTGCTTCTCATACAAAGACTGGCAAGTGTCTAACACCTGCTGAGCACTCATGCCAAAACGTTTTGACGCATCAATCTGCAACGCAGACAACGAATAAGGAAGCGGCGCGGCTTGTTTACTTTGCTTTTGCTCTGATTCCGTCACAGTTGCAGGTTGGTTCGCGATTCGCTGTGCAACGTTCTCAACCAACTTGCGATTAAGTACACGGCCTTCTTCGTCTTGCCACGGCTTACATGCTTCGCTTGGCTTCCAACGAGCACGAATATCAAAGCTCTGACCGTTGTTTTGGTAAGGGATCAATGCATGCAGAGTGAAATAGTCTTTAGGAATGAAGTTTTCGATCTCTTCATCACGTCTCACCACCAAACCAAGCACTGGTGTTTGCACACGCCCGACAGACAAGACGCCTTGGTAACCCGCTTTTTGACCAAGCAAGGTATAAGCGCGAGTCATGTTCATGCCATACAACCAATCGGCTCTAGAGCGCGCTAATGCAGAAATGGACAGTGGGATAAAGTCACGGTTGCTGCGCATTTGAGAGAGCGCACGCTTTACGGCAGGTAAGTTCAAATCACTGATCAGTAGCCTGTCCATCGACTCTTTCTTAGCCTTAGAGACTTTGCAGTAATCAATCACTTCATCCACCAGCAGCTGCCCTTCTCTATCCGGGTCACCCGCATGGACAATTTGGGTCGCATCCTTCAATAGCTTTCGGATCACCGTGAGCTGTTTGCTCGATGTCTTACGAGGTCTTAGCTGCCATTGCTCTGGCACAATCGGAAGGTCGGCTAAGTTCCACTTTTTATACCGGTCATCATAAGCATCCGGCTCAACCTGCTCCAATAAGTGCCCAATACACCAAGTCACCACATCCCCATTGCCACATTTGATAAACCCTTGGTCTTTCTTTTGTGGATTAGGTAATGCAGCGGCGATCGCGCGGCCTAGGCTTGGTTTTTCAGCAATAATAAGGCGAGACATGTTTTTCCAGATGCTACAAACAATTAGGGCCACATTATCTAATGTGGCCCTAATAAATCAAGAAAAACTGGTTGTTTATACAGTTAATATTCCACTATTCAAGCTTCAGTTTTCCTTATAAGAACTCAACGAACTTAGAAAAGTCGCGTTCTGGCACCTTCATTGGCATACAACCCGGCGTGCCTAGGTATAGGAAACCAACAATTTCGTCGTCACCTTCTAGGCCAAATGCTTGGTGTACTTCTGGATGGAACATCCATTTACCCGAGCGCCAAAAGCCTTGGAAGCCTTGTGCAACAGCGGCCATTTGCATGGCTTGCGCCGCACAACCGGCAGATAGGTGCTGTTCGATAGCGGGCACTTTCTCGTGCTCGGTCACTTTAGCAATCACGGTGATCACCATTGGAGCGCGAAACGGCGCTCTTTTTGCCTTCTCGATCACCGCATCATCGCTGTGATCAGCTTCGGCTGCTCTAACCAAAATATCAGAAAGCTTCTGCAACCCTGAACCTTGTGCGATAACAAAGCGCCACGGTGTTAGCGCCCCGTGGTCCGGAGCGCGCAGCCCTGCTTTGATGATGTTTTCTAACGCCACACCTTCAGGTGCCGGATCAGAGAGTTTGGCGATTGAGCGTCTGTTGAGCAATAGGTCCAAAGCGTCCATTAATTGAAGTCCTTACTAATTTTTATTGTTTGTATAGTTGAACTTTAGCACAGAACGCAAACGATAATAAATCTCATCAACGTGGTCATGGTATCCAACCTCTGAAACAATAAAGGCTTCTAAATCTATGACTTAGAAGCCTTGTTTATCGATTCTTTCCAGTTAAACTCTTCTAACTTTCCCGGATTATCAAACCCGAGTATTAGACGATGCTTTACGCTTAATGACTAAACTGAAAGCTTGATTACTAAACCTAAAGCTTAATCGCCAGCTCGACACCTTGACGAATCGCTCGCACCGCATCCAGTTCACCAGCGTAATCGGCACCGCCTATCACGTGCAGCTTGCCACCAAACTCTTGCCACATATCTTCGAATGGACGAACTGACACTTGGCCCGCACACACAATCACAGAATCGGCATCGAGCACCTGTGCTTTCTCACCAACGCTGATATGCAGGCCTTTATCATCAATTTTGTTGTAACTCACGCCGCCAAGTAGATTTACACCTCGTTTTTCTAGGGTACGTTTATGTATCCAGCCTGTAGTTTTACCTGGGCCTTTACCAACGCGACCCGCTTTGCGTTGCATCACCCAAACCGTTTTATCACTGAACGAATCAGGGTAAGGATAAAGCCCGCCGGGGTGCTCCATATTCTTATCAATGCCCCATTCATGCAGCCAGTCATCCAAGCTGTGAGAGGTAGGCTCGGTTAACATGGTTGCCACATCGACACCAATACCACCAGCACCAACAATCGCGACTTTTTCGCCTACGGGGGTCTTTTCGCGAATCAGGGTTTGATAGTCGACCACGTTTTCTTGGTCAATCCCCTCAATATCGAGTTTTCTCGGCTCTACACCCGCCGCCATCACCACTTCATCGTACTTAAGTAACATCTCAAACGTGGCTTCAGTATCCAATTTTAGGTTAACACCTGCGGCATCAAGTTGGTTAGCAAAGTAACGAATGGTCTCTCTAAATTCTTCCTTACCCGGTATCTGCATGGCCAGTCTAAATTGACCACCGATACGATCATTCTTCTCCAGCAGATCCACCTTGTGCCCCCGCTGCGCTAGCGTGGTTGCACAGGCTAAACCTGCAGGGCCTGCGCCGACAACAGCAATTATCTTCGCCGCCTCTGCTGGCTGAACAACAATTTCGGTCTCATAACAGGCACGCGGGTTAACCAAGCAGCTCGCTCGCTTACCTTTAAACACGTTATCAAGGCAAGCTTGATTACAGCCTATACAGGTGTTGATGAACTGAGCTTGGTCTTGAGCGGCTTTATTGACAAAATCAGGGTCCGCTAAGAAAGGGCGAGCCATGGAAACCATGTCGGCCTGTCCTGAACTCAAAATACGTTCGGCCTCTTCCGGCGTATTGATTCGGTTACATGTCACAACAGGGATCGACACATGCGGTTTCACTTTTTCCGTCACCCAAGAGAATGCACCTCTTGGCACTTGTGTTGCGATAGTCGGAACACGGGCTTCATGCCAACCAATACCGGTATTGATGATAGTGACACCCGCTCCTTCTAGCTTTTGCGCCAGCAGCACAACATCTTCAAACGTACTGCCCTGCTCAACCAGATCCAGCATCGACAGTCGGAAAATAATAATGAAATCATCACCAACCGCTTTACGAATTGACTTAATGATCTCTAGCGGGAAACGCATACGTTTCTCATAAGAGCCACCCCATTCGTCGTAACGCATGTTGGTACGCTTACAGATGAATTGGTTAATCAAATAGCCTTCAGAGCCCATAATCTCAATGCCGTCATAGCCCGCAACTTGCGCTAACTCTGCACTATTGGCAAAGGCACCAATGGTCTTCTTAATTTGACGAGGGCTCATCTCACTCGGTGCAAACTTGGCAATTGGCGCTTTAATACCAGAAGCACTTTGCGCGAATGGGTGCATGGCATAGCGGCCAGCATGCAGCAACTGAAGGGCAATTTTACCGCCATGCCTGTGCACGGCTTCGGTGACCACTTGATGCGCTTTGGCGTGCTTAACTTTACTGAATTCAGCACTAAATGGGGTCAATCTGCCACGTAAATTGGGAGAAAACCCGCCCGTCACAATAAGACCAACGCCTCCTTTTGCACGCTCTTCGTAAAACGCGGCCAGTTTATGCAAGCCTTCTTTATTTTCTTCTAAGCCGGTGTGCATTGATCCCATCAATACACGGTTACGTAACTGAGTAAATCCAAGGTCGAGTGGTTCAAGTAAATGTGGGTACATGGCTGACATCACTTCTGTTTTATTATCTTCGTGGTCTGACCACGATATCTTTCAACCATCAACAATTCAAACAGCTGTTTACATTTTTGTAACACCGATCATAGTACAGGGCATATTCATCGGTCAACAGCCCCTAACCTGTCTACACTTAATAACAATATATATTGATTAACAATGGTTGGTGTAGTTTGAGCTTGAGAATTGTCGTAGGATACTAAGCAATTCATATTATTGAGATTAATGGCACTACAGCTTGTTAAAGCGACGTGATCTCACTGCGGAGACAGAATGAAAAAAATATTCAAATTTATAGGCATGATTTTTAAAGGGATTTGGAAGCTCATCACGTTTGTGCGTCTTGCGCTGGTTAACCTGTTCTTTTTACTCAGTATCGCCCTTATTTACTTTGTGTTCTTCCACTCAGACACAGCGCCACCTACCGTTCCACAGCAATCGGCTCTGGTACTTAACCTGTCTGGTCCTATTGTCGAGCAAAGCCGCTATATCAATCCGATGGATTCAGTCACTGGATCATTGTTTGGCAAAGACCTACCAAAAGAGAACATTCTTTTTGATATCGTTGAAACTATTCGCTACGCCAAAGATGATGAAAACATTACGGGTATCGTTTTAGCACTCAAAGAGTTACCCGAAACCAATCTAACTAAGCTGCGCTACATTGCCAAAGCACTCAACGAGTTTAAGGCGACGGGCAAACCGATTTACGCAGTCGGTGACTTTTATAACCAAAGCCAATACTACCTAGCCAGCTACGCAACTAAAGTCTTCTTATCACCTGATGGCGGGGTGCTACTCAAAGGCTACAGTGCATATTCGCTGTATTACAAAACCCTGTTAGAAAAACTCGACGTTAACACGCACGTATTCCGCGTCGGCACCTATAAGTCAGCTATCGAACCTTTCATCCGCGACGACATGTCAGATGAAGCAAAACAATCCGCTGCTCGTTGGTTAGGCCAATTATGGGGAGCATACGTTGATGATGTCAGCCACAACCGCCAAATCGATGCGCAAACTCTCAACCCGAGCATGGACACATTCTTAAAAGAATTGGAGTCTGTTGATGGTGACATTGCAAAACTGGCAGAGAAACTGGGGCTAGTAGATGAGCTAGCGACACGCCAACAAGTTCGACTCGAGCTCGCAGACGTGTTTGGCAGTGATGGTCAAGACAGCTACAACGCGTTGGGTTATTACCAATACCGCGCAACCATGCTGCCAGAGATGATCAGTGAAGCAAACGATGTTGCTGTGATTGTAGCGAGCGGCGCGATCATGGACGGTAAGCAGCCGCGTGGTACGGTTGGTGGTGATACCACTGCCGCCCTGCTTCGCCAAGCTCGCAACGACGATAAAGTAAAAGCCGTGGTGCTGCGAGTCGACAGCCCAGGTGGCAGTGCCTTTGCTTCCGAGGTGATTCGCAATGAAATAACCGCTATCCAGCAAGCCGGTAAACCGGTTGTAGTTTCAATGTCTAGCCTTGCCGCCTCTGGTGGTTATTGGATCTCGATGGGCGCAGATAAAATCTTAGCTCAACCTACCACATTAACTGGTTCGATTGGTATCTTCAGTGTGATCACAACCTTTGAAAAAGGGTTGAATGACATGGGTGTTTACACAGACGGCGTTGGCACTTCACCATTCTCAGGCCTTGGCCTTACAACTGGACTAAGCGACGGCGCGAAAGACGCGTTCCAAATGGGCATTGAAAATGGCTATCACCGATTCATTAGCTTGGTTGGAGAAAATCGCGGCATGGATATCAATGCCGTTGATCAAATAGCTCAAGGCCGAGTTTGGACGGGTCAAGATGCGATTCAGAAAGGGCTTGTGGATGAGATTGGTGATTTTGACGATGCAGTTGCAACCGCAGCCTCATTGGCAGAACTAGAGAGCTACAATATCTATTGGGTAGAGGAACCGCTCTCAGCCACTGAACAAATTATTCAAGATTTTATGAACCAAGTTAAGATGTCATTGGGTCTTGATATTCAATCAATGATACCAAGCAGTTTACAGCCTGTGACTAGACAACTAGCCCAAGACAGCCAACTGCTCGGTAGCTTTAACGACCCACAAGGCCGATACGCATTTTGCTTAAACTGCCAAGTTCAATAAATTAGCTCGAATGCTCTATAATCAAGAGGTACCTTTTATAAGGTACCTCTTTTTATTGCATGACAATTCGCTATAATCGCCGACCTGTTCCCTACCTCACACTAAGTATTAATCGCCATGGAAAGAAAACATATCTATATCGCGTACACCGGTGGCACAATTGGCATGAAAAAGTCAATTGACCACGGCTACGTCCCTGTTGCTGGGTTCATGGACAATCAGCTCGCTGGTATGCCTGAATTCCATCGCCCAGAGATGCCTGAGTACACCGTGCATGAATACTCGCCATTAATGGATTCTTCAGATATGACGCCACTTGATTGGCAGACTATCGCTGATGATATCCGCGCGAACTACGATAAATACGATGGTTTCGTGATCTTGCATGGCACTGACACTATGGCTTACACCGCTTCTGCGCTGTCTTTCATGCTTGAAAACCTTGGTAAACCCGTGATTGTAACGGGCTCTCAGATCCCCTTAGCAGAGCTACGCTCCGACGGCCAAGCAAACCTGCTGAATGCACTGCATATTGCGGCAAACTACCCGATCAATGAAGTCACACTATTTTTCAACAACAAATTGATGCGTGGTAATCGCAGCACCAAATCACATGCTGATGGCTTTAATGCGTTCACCTCTCCAAACCTAAATCCGTTGTTAGAAGCGGGTATTAATATCCAACTCAGCAACAATGTTGTGGTCAACGAGCAGCCTGAGGGCGCTTTCAAGGTTCATCACATTACTCCGCAACCGATCGGCGTGATCACTATGTATCCTGGTATCTCGCATGAAGTGATCCGTAACACACTGCTGCAACCAGTAAACGCCATGATCTTACTGACATTTGGGGTGGGTAATGCACCACAAAATCCAGAACTGCTTCAGCACTTAAAAGAGGCGTCAGAGCGAGGTGTCATCGTCGTTAACCTAACTCAGTGTCTCGCAGGTAAGGTCAATATGGGGGGATACGCAACGGGTTGTGCGCTGGCAGAAGCAGGCGTGATCAGTGGTTATGATATGACCCCAGAAGCGGCACTGGCAAAGTTACACTATCTGTTAAGCCAAAACTTGAGCTACGAAGAAGTGAAGACTCAAATGCAAAAAGTGTTACGTGGTGAGATGAGCTTGTAAGCCTTCACTCAAATGCGAATAAATAAAACGCTTGAATGCGAATAAAACGGTTTAACGTGAGCTAAATCGTTTTACTGCTTATAAATAAACGGCTTAACATTAAAAGGGGTGGCACAATGCCACCCCTTTGTTGTAATTTAAAGCGTATGATTCGGGTTAACCCTAACAATATCGTCTTGATCTGACTTAAACTGTTTCTTGAGTTCAGACTTAGACTTAAAGCTAATTTCACCACCAGCTGCAATTGTCATGTGTTGAGCTTCCGCGTTATGTTTCGATTGGTATAACATAACCGCTTGCATGCACGAGTCACGCTGTGCTTTAGAGAGCGCTATCCCTTCTGGCCATTTACCCGTTTCAACGGCGTAGGTTAAACGTTCGTAGACCTCGGGCGTCATTGCGCTAAGAAGTTGTTCTGCATCCATGATAAAGCCTTAGTGTTAACAATTTTCACCAGAAAGTAACCTGTGAGAAGATTGAGTCAAGAACCTCGGCGAAAATAAGCGTATTTGATCACAAGTGAAGGAACATGAAGATTATGAAATGGTGGGTCGCGGGCATCGTACCTCTTGCTCTCACAGGGTGTCTTGAAGGAAACAAAAATACCGACGAACTGTGTCAAAGTAACCCTGCGCTGCAGTGTGAACAGTTAAACTTGAATGACGGTCAGTGCCGTATCGCCCGCACCGACCTCATATGGCATCGCTTTGAAGTTCAAAAACAACCAACTGAACACAATAAGATCAAAGAGTTTCAACTCGTTGCTGCCTATACAAAATGCCTAGAGCTGGCGGCACAAATTGAGACAATCGATCAATCTCGGCTTCAAGAACGCCGCTTTACCGCTTTAATGCACAGCATTGAAGAGTCGGACAAAATTATTTCTGAATTATCCCAATCCGACGCACCAGAAACACTCTATTTTCTGTGGTCGCAGACAGGCGATACCCACGCAAGGCGTCGCTTCTTACAACTGGAAGGCAAAGAAATCTTGAACACGCCTGAGATGCAATATGCCTTAGCCACTTTCTATACCACCAGAGATCATGCCAAAACACTCAAGCTACTCAATAATGCACTAACGCTTTCTAATGGTTCAGATATCAACACAGAAATCTTCAAATCAATGGCGAGTATCAACCATAGCCTAGGTCATATGGAGAAAGCGTATTTATGGGCAATGGTCGCGAACGAGTTTAAGGTGCCTATTGCCTCTGAAGCCGAGCTCAGCGTGATGTACCGATTTGAAAAGCCAGTGTACAAACAGCTAAACCAAGACGCAGATAACATCATCAAAGCCATCAAAAATGGCCAATATACCCCTTCGATACTCCCCAGCGATTGATTCAGTTTAAAGCTCGGCATTTACACATTTTATATGCGGCAAAATAGGGCGCGTTGACCTTTCGCGGTCAAATTTTGTTCGAGATTAAAGCGTTTTAATCGCGGCGAGGGGGAAGTAGCCTAGTCACTCTAAGCAAATCTCCCTCA
>NZ_CANLBV010000083.1 GCF_947488985.1 uncultured Vibrio sp. | reverse complement strand
TGAGATGGCTTTTTGTTCGTCACAACTAGGTAAATGGTCTTCGATACATTTCGCGCAATTTTCACACAAACGCATCGTGGACTTATCACCCCGTTTTTTCGCATGACGAGCATATAAGCCGCATACGTGTAACGTAAAAGCCAGTGTCGCATTTTTTGTTTTGATTGGTGTGTTGAACGCTTTTACTTGCTTTTCATGGCTAGAAGTAACGCAAATAGAACTACTTGTGTATCTAGTGAAAAGTAAGTCGATGGCACGAGTGAAATTGATGTAAGTCTGCGATATGGTCGCAAAGTACATGTCTTTCAATACGTACTCTATATCGGCATTTTTAATTGATTGGTGCATAGAAGACCTCACATTAGGGTGCGCCTAATTCGCTGGCTAATGCCATACGAAATGGCGTTAGCAGCGGTGATCCGCTATTCAGATAGGTTAGTTTACTTTATACAAGCTAAAGCATCATTTTCAGCCAACTCAACAGAAAAGTTACAACTTTTACATTCAGCAGTAAAAACGCCACTACGACTCAAATTAATCAAAGCATCACCGCTACAAATGCAAAGGGATTTCCCGATACAAGATAAGCCATTGGATGTCATTTCCTCAAAGTTAAAAGTTAATGCATCTTGAATATCAATCGAACTTTCTATCCAAGCTTCATTAACACAACACCAAATGTAAACATCATCATACGCAAAGGAGAGATAAGCCCCTAATTTCATGTGATAATGTGTTGTTAATTTTGATGGTTTTGATTCAAATATAAAGTCTAAAGCACATGTAATTGATGAAGTGTTCATAGTCTTCCCCACATTGAATTAATAATTAAAATTGCTAATTCGTTTGGCCTAAGCCAGACAAACTGGCATAGACACGGAGTAGTACCGCTATGAATATTGAGGTTGGTTTAGATGAACAAAGAAAAAATCTGTTCTTTAAAAAAAAGAGTAAGAACGGAAGCTAAGATAAACCACTGTAAGCGATTTAACTTACCTTCTAACTTATCAAAGCGTTTATCGACCTGGTCAAAACGCTTATTAGTATCAGACTTTAACTCTCGAACTGATTCTTTAAGATTATCAACCGATTCCTGAGTCGCGTAGTGATGCTCAAATTGCTTCATATGAAGCAGGAATCTGTACGGTTTCCATCTCTTTATCCATTATAGTCTCCTTACTCAGGAGAAGCGCCCATAGGGACGATTCCCTATGAGATAAAATTGGTTAGTGAACCAGATAAACTGGTTGTCGCTATAAAATAGCCCACTACATGCGATATGCAGTAAACACAGTATTACAAATGTTTAGTATTCAAGCAATAAAAGGGGCTCATCTTCATACTATTATTCATAAAAATCAGAACATAAATGTATATCATTAAATGTATACTAGATAAATACTTATGATTTATTACCACTTCCAATCATGTTTAATTGGGTTTGTTTTATGTATTCAATCAAGGTGTTATCGTCCATATCGACCAACGCCAGAACCGCAGCTCGAATAAGACTTGTATCGTTAACCGCTTTTAAGCTCCCTAAACGCTCTACCACCGCATGTGGATTTTTGGTATTTAATGAATTAGTTCGTTCGGTTAAGAGATCTCGTTCTTTTTGTAAAAATCTAACCGCTTTAGGATTAACAGCAGAAGTCGAAACCTTACCAAATAGGTTTGTTTTAACTTCACTTTTTTCCGGCATCGATGTGCTAGGTTGAAGCTCTTTTTCTAAACGGCTCTTCAAAGCTCTTTGTTTAGGTTTTAATCTATCCCCTTTTTCTTCAAGATTAATTAAATATTTCAATTGTTCTTGTGAAGATAGTGATTCAAATTCAGCACTCATTATCGATAACCTCTTTAGCAAAATTTTTGTAATACATAGCAGTAGCACTACTCGACTTGTAGACCGAGACAGGAACGTGGTCTAGTTCTGCATTCTCAAAATCAGATTGACGATGCCAAACAGTAGTTTGAGCTATATTATGTGGAAAACGTTCAGCCAAATATTCACGCCCATATGCATATGTGGACTTAACTCGTTTATCGATACCAACCGGTAAAATTAGATAATCGATCTCATCTTCATCGATAAATTTAGCATCTTGTATATGTTCAATTAGAACATCGATCCCTTCAAAGCTGCGATCTGTAAACGTTGTTGGAAAAATAAACTCATCAGCAGCTATAACCGCATTCATAGATAAAATACTAGTTTCTGGACTCGTATCAATTAACACAAAATCAAATTTGTCTTTCACTAAATCTAAATGCCTTAGCAAACGCTCTTCACGTTTCGGTAAACTAACCATATCCATGTTCAACTTAGACATAACATCCCCCCCACGAGCGGGAATAATGAACAATTTATCTTGCTCTACTCCTTTAATGAGTGCGGGATAAATAGCTTTATTTATATCAAACTTACGATCTAACAAAACATCAGCTATGTAGAACTCCGTTTTATCTCTACGATAAAAACTCGTCGCGTCCCCTTGGCCATCAAAATCAATAACCAGAACTCGCTTTCCTTTTTGCGATAGCTCATAAGCAGTATTGACTGTAGTAGTGGTTTTTTTTATACCACCTTTACGACCTGCGATTGTAATCACTCTCATAGAAACCTCGTATACTTAATCAATATCTCAATTGTTATACATTTAAAATGTATAACAATTGAGATATCTTGCAAAAATACAAACTTTATAGATGCATGATATACAACCATCTCAAACCAAGCAAGAAGTATCATTGAAATATACACCCAATGGTATACATTTATAATGTATACCATTGGGTGTATACGGTAATAATACTATTTATAATGCTCGCTCAGTACTTCTGGCTTTCATTAATCCACTCCAAGGCTTTTTCAAAGCCGTCTGGAGTAATATTGATAAACCAATCAAATTCCTCTTTACGCCTTTGTATCAACTCTCGCTCCTCCAGAGTCTTGCAAGATGTACGGAAGTTATTTGGATGAATGTCTTTTTTGAGGTTCATATTTACCAGAGCATTTACATCAGTAGATTTCGCTTCTTTAACCCCACCAATAAAAGCTTTCGTCAAAATAATTAAAATCTCTTTTTGAACAGCACTAAATCTAGTCATAAGTCTTATCCATTGTTGCAATGATTAAAGAATGCCACCACTATCCATTGCTGCAATGAATATCGTACAAGTATGGGAACAGCTAACCTCTTTTCCAAGCTAGGTATCAGCGTCGTTTAAGCGTCAACCCCCTCCTTACTATCTTCAACAATTAACCAAACCCTAAGCCAATCAGATATCCAATCTGAATATTATTACCGCGTAACAATACAGATTATTTTCACTCCATTGTTTGTATGTTTGTACGTTTGTTTGTACAATAACAAACAAACGTACAAACATTAAATGTGACAGGTGGAAAGAATGGCAAGAGAAAAGGTTTTTACAGAGCAGCAAGTCATTGAAGCAGCGAACGCATTGTTGGTTGAGGGTAAGAATATCAACGGTACGTCTTTACGTAACAAGATAGGTACTGGCCGTCCATCTGCACTAATGGATGTATATAGAGAGCTTGAAGGTACAGGGCAAATACTTGCGCCTACAGTGCCTGATAATTCGGAACAAAGCCTTATTCATCAAGAGCTACCGCCAGAAGTTGCAGAAAGGTTGTCAATGATGCTGGCTGATGTTGAACATGTTGTTCATCAAATCAATGATCATGCGCACTATGTTGTTGAGCAGAGGCTAAATAACGCGATTGCTGAAGCCAATGAAAGAGCCGCCAATGCTGCCAAGCGTGAAGCGGAATCTATCCAAGAGCAAGATAAAGCTTTTGAGCAATTAGAAGATGCTTTAGAAAAAATTGCAGAACTGCAAGATAGCCTGAAAGTTGCAGAGCAAGAAAGTAGCCAGTTAAGTGCAAAACTGAACGTTGCTCGCAGTGAAACTAAATCGGCTTTAGATACTATTTCTGAACGTGACGAACGCTTAGCCGAGCAACAAAAGCAATTCAATGAGATTCAGGCTAGGTTGAGCCAAGCTGATTCAGATAAGGCGAAAGCTCAAGGACAAGCTGAGTCTTTGACTAAGCAATTAAACGAACAAGCTAAAGAGTTAAAAGAGCTAACTCAAAATCATACACAGTTACAGAAGCAACACGCAAAATATGAAACTAAAATCGAATCTCTAAATGAGCAGTTGGCCAATGGTGAGAAAGCCCAGAAGCAACTACAAGGTCAAGTTGAATCCTTAACCGCTGAAGTTGAGCGCGGAGCTACAGAACAAGTCATGACCAAAGAGTCATTACAATCTAGTGAGAAGCACGTCGCATCACTTAATGATCAAATGAGTCAACAAACTAAGGAGCTAAAAAACCTCACTAAAGACCATACGCACTTACAAAATCAACACGCAAAATCTGAAACAAAAGTAGAATCTCTAACTGAACAGCTAACTAATGGCGAGAAGTCCCTACAACAGTTGCAAGATAAGTTGGGAGAGTCACAACAGCAGTGTGCGAGATTGGAAGGGCAATTGCTTCAATACCAACAAAAGTAATAATGGACTGGTAAACTTTCGGCAAAACTTACCACTGATTAAGTGAAAGTTTACCACCACTACACAAATTTATTTACAGCCTTATTCATTGCTGCAATGAGTAAGGCTGTAAATAAATGATCTTTTTTACTGGAGATCGATAGAGAAAATCGATCATTTTAAATTTTAGGCTCAAAGGTAGCTTAAGCAAGATTGTTTTCCTGTGCATACTGAGCGTATAAAATATCAGCGAAATCAGTTTCCGAAATCTCAGTAAGCACCAAATCTCGAACAGCATCAGCTAATAAATCATTATCACTGGTCAACTCAAAGTCGTTCAAAGACAAATACTCCAAAGCAACCATTAAGCCGGTTCTTTTATTCGCATCTGGAAGGGCATGTGACATCGCAATACTTGTAGTATATTTAGCTGCAATTTCAAAGATATCATCTAAGCCATCGTAAACAATTGCATTATCAATTCGACCTAATGCACCTTGCAACTTGGGAATATCAACAGCCCCACTCATACCAGGTTCACTCTCCAATATAAATGTATTTATTTCGATGACTCGCTCAAATGGAAAGCAAATAATATCCATCACATGTCAGCCAACTTCTCAAACGTCTTACGATGAGTTCTCAGGGCTAACTTAGACTCTGACTTAACAATCTGCTGTCCATAAGTACCAGAAAGATCAAGCTTTCTTGTAGCTTTAATCTTAGGTCGTTTAACAACATCTACGCCATAAGATTCAATTCTCTTATTCATTTTTTCACCCAAGAAAATCAGATTTAATTTGATTATACTATCAAAACTACCATTAAAAAATAATGAGATGCAGCCACTTCCCCTATAGTGATTAACCCATAGAGATATAATCACTTCATCCTATAACTTTATAAACTGTTGTACGACTGCACCCTAACTCCTTGCTGATAGCGTGCTTGTTCATCCCTTGCTCAGTCAGCTCTTGAATGCGTTGGTGAAGCATTTTGTCAGGAAACCGTCCAAGGTGCCTACCCTCAGAGCGTGCACGCTCCCTACCTTCATTACAGCGCTGTAATATTCGTTTTCTTTCCATTTCAGCAAACGCCGATATGGTAGTGTAAATAACTCGACCTACATCGCTATTGATGTCTAAATCGCCCAAATCATGAAAGACCAAACCAGCTTTCTTTTGCGCTAGTTGATCAGCAATTTGCAAAGCATCTATGGTATTTCGAGCAATGCGGTCGACTTTGGTAACATGAATAATATCTCCCTCCCTTGCAAAATCCAGCAACAGGTTCAGCTGTTTTCTATCAGAGGATTTACCGCTCGCTTGCTCTTGGTAAATTTTGTCACAACCAATACGTTTAAGCTGTTCAAGTTGAACATCAAGCGTTTGGTCTTGAGTACTGACACGGGCATAGCCAATTTTCATGAAAAGAGCCTAAAAGTGAATATTAAGATAATTAAACATTAGTGTACATGTTCATATGTTATTTTAAAGACTAATTGGACAGTATTGAGATGGGTGAAAGATAATGTTCACAAAGTTACACCTTTATGGGCACTTATTAAAAGAGTCTCTTAACCATTGCAACAATGATTAAGAGACTCTCGTAAAAAGGTTGGTTTGTGTCGTACTAAGTGCCGTTACGTTAAATGAGCAGGATCATCTGTAATTCATATATCGAGATGATGAAAATGTTATTCATTTGTTTTGGTACAAATTAGAAATAAATGACAGTTCATCATCGGAGAGGAAGCTCGGCAAATCCTTCCTATTATTAACAACAAGGTCTACATAGGATTTTAAAACGATAACCTGCTCTAAAGGCAAGCTTTCCAATAAAGCTATGACCTTTTCTGAAGATGAGTTTTTTAAAAAATCAATGTTCAAGCAGGAAATCCTATGATACACGTAGTACATGTGAGACTTTATCTTATGGCCATTAGATAAACAATAGTTTTTTTCATAAGCTAAAGACCGGTATTCATTATTCCTATTATGTTCAATTGCGTGACTCTACAACGAAGAAGCCGTCACATTGGACTTATCGCTGAAATGAGTGCCCCCCCCCAACTAGTGCAAGATGGTTTAAAGGCGCCCACCCCATAACACCCTTGTTACTTGATTTATCACACCAAATCCAACCATTAAGTTCAAACTCAGCAACCAGTATCTCACCGACTGATAAACGATGCTCCACAGCGCAGTAATCACTTTGAACTGTTGCACTGTTAGCAACTATCGTGAGTTGCTGTTTAGGTGCCCACCCTTCCTTACCTTCACCGCGACAAAGAACCCAATTAGGCCAATCACCTTGAGAGTCAGACTCTTCAATGACAGTAAGTTGCTCACCTTGTGTAACAACGATCGGTTGCTCGGGAGTATCTGTGTATTCCTTTATAACTTTGTATTGCATATTTGCCCTTTGCTTATTAATCACTTGTTCCCAAAACCTTGTCAATCCCATTTTAAAATGTCCTCATTTGTCCCAAATAGAAATGTCCCCTTGTTAACTGAGTTATTTACCTTCCGGGAGAATCGCATTCTTAGGGTGAACCTTTAATCATTCAGGGAAATAGGCGGCCATCATCGAGAGCAAAACAACTAGGAAAGGCGCTACTGTATGGCATAACTTATCGCAATCTTGAATGTTATTGTTCGTTTTTGATGGTGATACAATAAATTCATTGTCACCAACAATTAGTCCGTGGGCTAACGAAGAAGGTTTGCCATGAATCAGGTCATTGTAGGCGTGCGTTTTAGGTATTTCACCATCAAAATCTTTACCAACTTCCTCTAGCATTTTTGCTAAATCTGGTGCTCTCAACGCTTTATCAAGACTGCGTTGTTTGCTCCATCCGGCATTCCATACCTTGATTTGGTCAGGGTACTTATTTAAGTAAAGTAAGATCATTATTCGCTCAACAAAGCTGCGTTCGAGCACAAGAGCCCCGAATAAATATCCCTGCCTGATTAGTTCTCTTATCGAAGCCCCCAAATTAACAGATTGATTTATAACTTGAACCGCCATTCTTTGATGGTCTGTTAGAGACTCTAATTCCTTAGAGTTATTTGTTGATAGCCTTGGTAGGTTTTTCAATTTTTCAAAGCATATAACCAACATTTTGTCGTATATCATAAGGGATTCTAAGCCTAGGTATGGCTCATCATCTGGTGTATTTATTGGCATCAAACAATCCTTTTCTTCTTCAGGTTAACAAGCCTATGGCACTGCTTACTTATTATTGCGATTATTGCTAGCTTTGAAGCTATCCGGTTCAACTAAAACGGGATTCAGAGTTCTCAATTGCTCCATAGCACGCTTTTGAGCCGTTCGTTTAGGCGAGCTTTTACTTCTTTCCCTAAGTTGGGCTTTATCAAACTCTTCCTGCTTCTCTTGGCAAATTGGAGGACTTTACCCAGTCGTTTGTTGTCGACGACTTGAGTTTGCTCCACTTTGGCTAGCTTATCGAAGGTTCTGAAAGTTAGCTTTCTCTCCCTATATTGGACGGCAATTCGACCATCAGGATAGTCGAGTATTTTAACTACTTCGTTGACAAAACGGCTGTTTTTTTCTGTCTCTTCAATCAGATAAAGCACTTTATCATATTGGAATGTCAATGACTTCGAGAGTTTACGCGTGGTCTGCCAAGCAAAAATATCATCAAGCTCATCTTGGCTTTCTCGAATAGGACGATGAAGATCTTTAGGGTAATTAGCGGGCTTCGCAAAGCGGCGGTTAAAATCCTCGATAAAGTAGGGCAGCCATGCGTTGGCTTCTTCTATAGTATTAATGCCTTGTAGACGCATCTCTTTGGTTAATCAGTCTTGTAACGTCTTATTTGCTCGCTCAACACGTCCCTTGGCTTGAGAGCTGTTCGCACAAATCAGTTCAATCCCACTTTCTTAAGATGCTCTTGATTGACTCGAAATATCGAGTGTTTATCGCTGTAAAAAGCGACTGGCTTACCATGCTGATCTAAGTATTCCCGTGTGGCCACCATGTAATCAAAGGCTGATTCGGTATCACTGAAGCGTAGGTTCATCAAACGTCCGGTCGCATCATCGATGTAGACCAAGAGACAGCACTTAGGGCTGCGTCCTTCGTATGCGCCCCATGAACCCACGGGGCGCATACCAATAAACTGTATAGATTCACAAGATTTTAATGCTAGAGTACCAAGCAAATTTGGCCACATATTTGGATGTTTTGGTATGAGGTGTAGAGTATTTAATCTAATTAATTTGGGGGCATTTTTGATTTGAAAAGGGCTAGCTTTAACAGTTGCCTGGGCGGACTTTGGGTAGATAGAAGGGGCTTTAACTGATTGCCGTATCAAAAATAAACTCTAGAAATGATACGTCACCAAGATATCCTTGTACGTTGGCTTCAATCCATTGTTCTTTTGGAATCTCAGGCCAATTAAGTTCATATCCAGCCACAAAAACAAGCTCTTCAAAGAAAAACCGTGTGGCCCTACCATTTCCTTCTCGAAAAGGGTGAATGATATTAATTTCACAAAAAATATCTGCGACTAGTCGAATAAATTCAACACGATCTGAGCATTCGCGAAGTTGGGGGATACGTTCTAGCTGCCGTATAAGCTCTCTTTCAATAAAAGAGCAATGGCAAAAGCGCGTTTTGCCTTTACTGATATCAACATCACGTTCTTCTCCAGCCCATCCATACAGATCCTGAAAAAGCACCCAATGAAGATGTCTAAAATGACCTATATCGAAGTCTTTTAAATCTGAGACAAGACTCGAATATTCAATATATCGGTGTTCAGAGAATGCGACTTCAGCTTCATCCAGTTTTTCACTATCACGAATATTAAGTAGATTTATAAGTGTATTAGAGTGAGGATAGCAATAATGATCCTGAGAGGCTCCGTACTTATCTCGCATATTGCCGTTTTAACGCTTCCAGTGATTGAGATTTACTTTTTGCAGTAAGCCCTTCATAAGACGTGCTCACTTTAAAGTTTTTCGCTTTAGGAACAAATTGACGATTAGTCTTGGAGCTGTTCGCTTCAGCCTTGACGTGCTTCATAAGCTTACTCTACTAAGGTGCCTAACATTATCATTTTAACTGCCAACCTACTAACTATCAAACTCAATTGGCCAAACTGTCTTGAATTGAATGTTTGAAGCCAAATTGAACACCTTAATGGACAGTCATAAAGTAAAGTGCTAAATCATTGTTGCAATAATTTAACACCAAAGACGTACGGAGTAGGAGCGAGGCTGAATGATATTTGGACAAAAACGAGTTTGTATCATTGCCGTAATACCGTGGCTATTGATAAAAATAACTAATGAAAAAAAGGGTCATCTTCTAATTGCCATGCTTCAGTATGTGTTAAATTGAGTATAAGTACCCACACACATCACGGAACACTATGAGAACTGAGCAAGAAATTTTTGATGAACTAGAGGTAATTGCTGCCCAAGAAGGTTTCTGGGAAGTTATTGCTTTTTTCTGTTGGAAAGACACTTTTATTCATTTTTCTGGTGAAAAGTTGGACGCTGAAGCCTTCTCACAGGCATTTGATAGAACTCGCTTATCCAGAACTGAGCTTTCAACACTCATTGGTTTAGCTTGTAAAAGCGGATTCAGCGATAAGCAACTGAGCTTAGATAAATTAAAAGAAAGAGCGGAACATGTCTGGCATCTTCTCGATGAATTACATCATAGCTTTTATCCACCACTAGATTTTGCTGCCTTGTCTGAAAAATTTGGTTCCAAGGATGGTGATGATATCCCTAATTTTGGTGAGTTCATGCGAGAACTAGCCCCAAACAGAGATAAAAATCACTTTATGCGAGAAGCTATTTTTTACGGAGGGGATGGGGTTTTTAAACATCAATATAGAGATTTAGCCAAGCGTAGATATTCTCTTGATGAGGATTGGGTTGAGGCAAACAAAGGGTTCAAAATCCCTCAAGCAGTTGATGTTATTTCGGCTATAGAGCAAATTCAACTAGAAAAAGCCAATCAGTTAGCCTCTTCAGCAAAAAGCTGGCCATTGCCATACCACCTACCTATGTTCATTTTTACTATCTCTGAAGTTGTAATACGAAGTGGTTTAGGCGAAGAGGTTGTCGAGGCTGTGATCGCAGCTTTATCAGCCAAGCCCGAAGAAGGAATGAAATGCTTTAAATCTGTGGATGATTTTAATCATAAGAATGCGTTCCCGATAATAAAAATTGGTGAAGACACCTTCGTCAGTTTTCAAGCCTACAGTTTATGGGAGGCTCTTTATGAAAGCCCATTCTTTTGGTTTAACGAAGACAAAGCTTACAACTCTATTGCAAGCAAACACAGAGGTGCTTTTACTGAGGATTTTACCGCTGAACGCCTAGCATTAGTATTTGGTAAAGAGAATGTATTAACCAATATCGATATCTTCGATGGTAAAGGCAAAGCTGGCGAAATTGACGTTTTAGTCACATTTGGTCGTTTCGCAATAGTAGTGCAAGCCAAGTCCAAGAAGCTCACTATTGAAGCTCGTAAAGGTAAAAGTCAGCAGCTTGAAGGTGATTTTAAGAAAGCGATTCAAGATGCTTATGACCAAGCTGACTTGTGTAGCCAACTGTTGCAAAAAGAAGGTTATATTTTCAAAGACGAATTTGGCAAAGAAGTTAATATTCAATCAGATTTCAAGACGATATTTCCTATTTGTATCGTATCAGATCACTTCCCAGCTCTTGCTGCCCAAGCTCGGCACTTTTTGAAATATAAAACAACCAATGTAATAAAACACCCTTATGTAATGGATGTGTTTTTAATGGATATGATTACAGAAATGTTGCCATCTCCTCTTTGGGTTATCGACTATCTTAATAAACGGAGTGACTATGGTGATTCAATTCTTTCTAATCATGAACTAGTAATTCTTTCAACTTACATCAAGCAAAACTTATACTTTGAGGAAGATCCAACGCTAGTTATGCTTGACGATGATATTTCCACAGATCTTGAATTAGCCATGTTAGCCAGAAGAGATGGTCATGATGGCCCCAAAACTCCTCAAGGTTTTCTCACATTTCCTAGAAAGTCTCATGTTGGAAGGATTATCGATGATATTGAGTTTTCGGCAGACTATTGTCTTCAGAAGCTAGGGCTACACCTCCTATCTATGAGTGGTAATAGTATCGATCTACTCAATAAAGCAATTTCAAAGATGATTACTCAATTTAAAAAAGATCATCAGCACCATGATATATCTCTTCCCTTGTTGGAGGAAAAAACTGGCTTAACTGTCCATTGTAATGAAGATGACAATTATACTGCCTATAAGAGACTGGTTACACATTGTGAGAAACGAAAATACACATGCAAAGCAGAATCTTGGGTTGGATGTTGTTTTAGTCCAACTAAAGATAAGTTCCGATTTGCTTCATACCACGAAAGCAAGTGGAACCAATCAGATGAAATGGATAGTTTAGTTGCGGATCTAAAGCCTATTTCACCAGAGCATCACATAGAAGACGTAAGAAAAATTTCCTTTGGTAAGCAGCCGCAGATAGAAGGTAAAAAAGTTGGAAGAAATGAACCTTGCCCATGCGGCAGTGGTAAGAAATATAAACGATGCTGTATACCATAATTCTGATTTAGTGGGAAAAATCCAGTCGCTTGTGAGCCTCGCATTCATCGCGAGGCTTTTTCGTATTAGAACTGCTTATTGATTAAAATAGTATTTAAAACTCGTTTTGGGGCAAAAGCGGGTTAGAAATTAGGAACCCTAGTAAAAACCAGTAGTTATTTTAGTTCAGGTAAACCCACACCGAATCAACGAAGATTACAGCTTAATCATTGCAGCAATGATTAATAGATAATTGACTTATAGAGTAAGCTAAGATCCGAGCATCTATCGGAGAGAAAAATTTGGGTGCAGCTTGGATGAATCACAATACTGAATCAGGAAGAGGCTTACGCCCCTTCCTGTCCAGCCATTACTTCACTTCGTAGGCAAGCGTAGCTAGAAAGTTTACGTTCTTATCTTCATAACGAAACTCACAGAGTGAATCTCGTACAATCCAAAGCGAACACAATAACGTCATACAGACGACAGTTAATCCCATTAGGGCGGTTTTACTTCTTGGCATTTTGCTTGCCTCCTTCGTTGAAGAGGCTATAATCAAGTTGCTAAGCATGAACATGGCCTCGTTAGTTTTAATTAACTTTCGGGGCTTTTGTCTATCTGCCACAAACAAAAATGTTAAAATGATTGCTCATGACAAATAGCCAAGAGCACCCGCAAACAGTATACCACGACTCAGTAACGCTTTGTTAATCCTGTAGTAACCACTCATCCGCTTCATTAAACGCCTCTTCGATAATACGATTAGCGATTTTCTTTTCTTCTTTTTTCGCAAAGATTTCCAGTTGGTTATTGGTGCCAGTACGTATTCGAACCTTTACATCTGGATACATGACAGACAATCTTTTGATCAATTCATCATGGATTAACGTTAATCCATTTTTGGGAAGACTGGCCTTTAGAACTTTCATTTCTACCCGCATGTTCATTCCTCAGTAAATAATGCTGTTTAAATATACAGTTATTTTTAAGTTTTTCAACTGAACCGCTCGGCGCAATCCCGTAGCTGGCGTAGCCAGTCGGAGGGTGAGCAAGCGGAATATCTACTTAAATTGAACCTTGGCACGGTCACTAAAAATTCACTTTTACATAGATCGATCAAGTTAACCATACGTACAGAACTGACGCGCTACGCTTGTCGGATTTGGGCGATGGATAACTATTCGCTCGTTCCTCACGAAAGTTACCCACACTCAAATCAAGATGACGGCTCTTTTGTTCATTAATTCTTATGTCTATTGATTCTCTTGTTTTGCTTGCCTGCTTATCTGTAGGGATTCCTCTCTATAAATCTGTAGGGATTCATATACTAATATCTTTAGGGGGTAGGAAAACTATGAGCTTTTGGAGATTGTGATAGGAGTTTCAGGTGAATTTTTACGTAATGAGAGTCTTTATGAAGATTTTTTTGTGATGGGGATCACTATGAGTTTGTTTTAGATGTGATGAGTCCTACCGAACTAACGGCATAAGTGAAATTTAAAGGGGTTATTCAGGCGGAGTGTAATCTTCCCATTCTGGTATGTCAGATGTCTGGGCTTCATCGAGAAGTTGATTGATCTGCTCAACTCTAGAAGAAGCTGCTTGTTGAGTGGTTTTGTTTTCTTTGTTCTTCTTTCTCAAGTTGCGATTGAGCATTGCTTTTGCTTTGCTGTAGAACAGCCCAAACTTCTCAAGGACAAATTCGTACTTGTTAGCAATTTGTCGTGGTGCAGACTCTCCTTCAATCAGAACGAATTGAGCGGTTGATATGAGTCGGCCGGACTCTTTTGCTTTGCTGATTAATTCAGTGACGTAATTGACGCAACGCCCCATTCTTGCTGCAATTTGCTTTCGGCTTGGGAACGCGCATTGATTAGAAAGGTTGTAAAAAGTGGATATAGCAATCAGTAAGGATTTCTCATCTGCTGGAATGCTTTCATCGCAAGCAACTGCATTAGTTAGTTGATTGTGGTGTTCGAGAAATTTGAGGGATTGATTAGATGCTGTCATGACACACACCTTCTACACTCGACCATAAATGTGTTTGAACACTGGTTGAATGTGAATGCTTACTGTGTCTGTTTTGAGTGAGTTGCTGGATGCAACTATAGGTTAATTTTTTCATTTTTGATTCCAGAGAGATTTTAGGGTTGTTTGGTTTCTCACGTCAAACAATAAGACTCCAATTTATAGGAGATCTCTTTAAAGATCAAATACTAAATTTCAGGTACAAAAAAGCCGTCTACTCTCTGGGTAAGACGGCTCTCTGCAAATGTTATATAGTTAGATTGAGAGTCTAACACATTCTAATTCTTGAAAAATACACTACATAGAAACCTATGTAGTAGCGTGCTATGTAATGCACTTTCTACCCCAAGAACATAATTTTATTATAAGCTTTTATCATTTACGTATCAATTAAAGTTTTACTTTAAAATTTGTTAATGCTGTACAAAACACGACCAATGATCTTGCATTGACTAAGTGTTTTATATGTCACTTTTTCATCAGTATATTCTGGATTTAAGCTTTTTATTATTAAACCATTAACGGAATGTTCAAAACGTTTAACCCTTAGGATATTGTCTTTTTGATATACATATATTTTACCGTCTATGATCTTTGTATCCGATGTATCTATAAACACCACACCATTATCAGTTATAGCGGGTTCCATTGAGTCACCATTGACTCGAAGAGCGATAGTATTTTTAGTTATGTCCTCTGGCGGAATAGGGATCAAATGACTACTTATCATTAGAGTATCAGAATACTCGTTATGGTAACCAACTCCGGCACTACAGTGAATTTCTTCATAAAATGGAATTTCAAATAAGTCATCGTTATTCGTATGTTGTATACCATTAATTAGCCAATCATAACTTACCCCGAGTATTCCACATAGCTCTATCAATCTTTTCTGAGAAGGGAAGTTTACATCACTTTCCCATTGATTGACCGCTGATTGACTAACACTTAAAAGCTCAGCTAGTTCCTTTTTGGATATGGCTAAATTATTCTCTCTAGCTTTTCTTATTCTATGTCCTAGTGACATTCATTCTTACCTGAAAATTAATTTAGATACTTTCAATTCTCCTATCTACACAGATAAGTTTAAGTTTAAATTTGTGTTTTTAGCTTTATATTTAAAGCTAAACTTTACATTGTTTTTTTGTTGGTTTATTATCCATTGCACTGATCAAACGATCAGCTATAGATAGAGTTTTTATGAAACAAGAAATTAACAAAAGTACCCAGCTAACCGTGGCACTCGATCATGAGACCAATATTCGCTTGGAAGGGTCAGCATCGGCCTATGGTCGAAGCAAACGAATTGAAGCTCTGTTTGTGTTGCGTGCGTTTTATCGCTTACCAACCGACAAGCAGAATGACATTTTGTCTCCCGATAATGGGCTCGACAAAATCTAGTTTTATCTCGCTCCTTGTGTGAGTTCAGATTAGGAGTGAAGTCTCATCATGAGACTCGAAGGTGGGCTGCCTTCACTATTGCAAAAAGCGCCGCAGAGGGGCGCAGGCGTGCGTAATATGCCTAACAAATTCAGGAGCCTTATCTGGGGCGACGTCCAAGGCTGTTTTTCTACTCAATTAAGCATGCTGGTTGAGTGGTTAAGCAGAATTACTTGGGAATACCAGACACCACATCCCTTGGATGTGCGCATTCTACTACAAGAATGCTCAAGCCAGTTTGTAGCACGGCTCTTGAAAGAGAGCCCATTGTTTTGGTCTTTTCAAAGACCAAAACAATGTCCTAAAAGGAGTGTGAACATGCAGATTGTGTACGGATATTGTAGTGAAGATGATGCGGTTAATTTGTTAGGTCGCTTTGTTGAACAAGGTGATTTTATAGGCGTAAAAAAACTGGGGACGGTTGGGCGTGAACATATTGCGTTTGCCGCCTTGCTCTCTTTTACTGAACGCCTCTCCTTTCCTTTCTATTGGAAGGGTGTTCATGTCGTCGCTGTTCAAAAACAAGCACAGTCTGTCAATCGTCTCACTCTCCCTACCTCAAATAACGCGCGCAAAAAACGTTACCGTAAACTCAATAACACCACCATGACCCCTCAAAATTGGAAGCAACACGTGAGCCGTAATCGTGGTTTAAAGTATGCGAGCGATTCTTTGTTGTCTTTAGCGTGATAAGGAGAAAGTATGAATCGTCTACCCAAACCCCCTAGTAAAAAAGAGTCGGAGCATGTGAAGCGGCAAGCCGCCGCCCGTCGAAAAATCGAAGTCATGCGTGAACTGCGCGAAGCGGGTTTAGACCCTTTTAAGGATGCGTCTTGCCTACAATAAGCTTTTTACCTTTGCCCCTGACGCAATAACGCTGTGCTTTTACATAAGAGTGCAGCGTTATTTTTTATTGGGAGTAATACCATGCTTTTATTAAACAACATCAAACGTCATACCCGCCGGATAACGGCGGGACTTTTCGCGAGCGCTTGCTCGTTTTCCTCCTACGCATCCAGTACAGGGATGCCGTGGGAAGATCCCTTAACACGTATTGTTGATTCGATAACGGGACCGGTCGCCTTTGGCGCTTCCGTCCTCGGTATCGTGGTCGCTGGCGGCTCACTGCTCTTTGGAGGGGATTTGGACGGCTTTGTCCAAAAAATCATGATATTGGCCTTGGTGGTCGCGGTGGTGGTCGGGGCGACGAATTTATTGGGTACCTTGTTTGGGGTGTCTGGCGCTTTGATTCTCTAGGGAGTGGGTATGTCCGATCATGATGAAGCGTTGCACGTCATCCCCATTTACGCCTTTAACCGTGCCCATCTTGTGATGGGGGGCGAGCGTGAGATTGTGATGGTATCGATGCTCATGGCGCTGATACTCGTTGTTTTGCAAAATCTCTACATGGCGGTGTTAGCCGTGGTGCTGTTTTTTTCTATGTTGATGGTGGCTAGACTCATGGCAAAAAGTGATCCTGTGCTGACCCAAGTCTACCGACGTTACCACGCCTTTCAACGTTTCTACCCCGCTCACAGCGTTAAATATCTTCACCGCGCCAAAGCACGTTAGTGCAAAGGCGTTCTCATTTTGGATTATCGCAGGACGGCTGAGTGTCTGTCGTGCGTATCACCGTGAACCAAAGGAACCCCATGTTATCTTTAAAAACGTACCGTGATGAGGCGAAAGGATTGCCTGACTTACTCAACTGGGCTGCGATGGTCGATGAGGGGGTGATGCTCGGCAAAGACGGCTCATTCACGGCTGGCTGGCGATTTACGGGCTATGACGTCGATACCGCGACCAATGTTGAGCGTAATGCGATTGCAGGGCGTCTTAATCAAGCGCTGTCGTCATTAGGTAGTGGTTATATGGTGCATATTGACACCTTGCGAGAAAGTGCAGCCTCTTACCCAAGCCCTGAGCGCTCTGAATTTAC
>NZ_CANLBV010000082.1 GCF_947488985.1 uncultured Vibrio sp. | reverse complement strand
GTCGACTGAGAAGGTTATATCTATGTGCTACCGAAGTTGGACTAAGCTGACCAATTAAATAATCAAATTGGTATTACCTGACCATACAATTAGCTCACCACTCACTCCTATCGAAACGCATTCATCTCGTCGCCAACCGGGAAAAATCGTTCTCTAACATTTGTCGCCCTGTTAGACTTCCCCCCTTCTCTTTTGATACTTGGTTGATTTATGTCATTTAATAACCTGACCCTAAATGTAAAAACTGTTACTGCCATTCCTTCTCAATTCGATAAACCAACACAGATCCAGCAAACTGCAATTCCAACCATTGTTGAAGGTAAAGACGTACTTGCATTAGCGCAAACGGGGAGCGGTAAAACATTGGCGTTTGGATTGCCTGTGCTTAACAACATCAACCAAGAAACGAATGCGCTGCAAGCACTCATCATCGTACCTACGCGTGAGCTCGCCTCTCAAGTCACTGAGTCATTAGAACCCATAGCAACAGCCCTAAACATTAACGCAGTGACATTAACGGGTGGTGTCGACGCTGATCGCCAACAACAACCGTTATCCGTAGGCGTACAACTCGTGATCGCGACGCCTGGCCGTTTGCTGGCGATGATAAAAAGTGGGGAACTCGATGTCACTCAGTGCACATCATTAGTCCTTGATGAAGCCGACCGACTGATCGATATGGGATTTTGGTCAGATATTCAAGCCATTACCAATGTGCTGCCTAATAACAGACAATCACTGTTGTTCTCTGCAACGCTTCCTCCAGAGTTGGTGAGTCAAGCTGAAACGCTGCTTTCTGATCCAGTAACGATCAAAACGCACCAAGAAAACAGCGTGGTCGCCAATATTAAAGAAACCCTCTACCTCGTCAATAAAGGCAGTAAAGCTCAAGCATTGATCGCGCTCCTCAACCAGCATCAATGGCCACAAGTGTTGGTCTTTATTGGCGCGAAAGACAATGCAGATGCACTCACCAAACGGTTGAATAAAGCCAAAATCAGTGTGAGCGCGTTACATGGCAACAAAAGCCAACAAGAACGAACGCAGGCATTAAAAAATTTCAAAAATGGTGAGACTCGTGTACTTATCGCAACCGATGTCATGGCTCGTGGCATCCATATCGATGAGCTACCGGTTGTAATTAACTTTGAGTTGCCTGCGCATGCCGCCACTTATGTCCATCGCGTAGGACGTACCGCTAGAGCCGGAACCTGCGGCAGCGCTATCTCACTTGTGAGCCACAGTGAAAATGAATATATAACGGCGATTCGTGCTCTAACTAATAAGGCGCTTCCACTGCAGCCATTAGAAGGTTTCCCTGTTACAGATAAGCCAGCATCGGAAGCAAGCGCTCGTAAACGTCCGCCTAAAGACAAAATGGCTAACCGACGAACAGCAAAAAAGAAAAGCATCAAACAGTTCAAGAGCAAGCCGAATAACTCTAGCCAACCCAAACAGAGCTAACTCACACAAAATAAGCCCACAGTTTGGGTAGCTCACTCGTTCGATTAGCCCAGATTACGCTGGGCTTTTTATCGCATCTTTATGCATTTCATTTAATTGCATTATTATGCACTTATCATAAAAAAAACAGAATAAAAGCCAATAAGCTAGATGACATTTTTATGAATTATAGCGGCAAGGTATTGATTTTTGGTTGCTAAAAAAAATACTATCCAATCACATTGACGCCCCTATCTCCGGCAACTAGATTTCTCTATTAGTGTCTAAACAGGAGGTCATTGAAATGAAACGTGCTAGCTCTACATATCGATTACAGCTGATTAAAGAAGTGGCAACCCGCCGAGATCGTCAAAGTTCCAATGACCCGATGGCAAACTACATACAAACCATAATAGATAATCAAGATGAATGCGACAGTTCAGTAGAACGTAACCATAGATTCAGTGGTTGTCACTTTGATGAGCATATCGGAGGTTGGGTGAGCGACCACTGGGGGAGCAAGTAAGCTAGCGCAGTATTAATTAACCTTAAGTCCGCATTAATCTATTTACGTAAATACTTTCTCAGCATACATTTCTATCGCTAATTCAGCAGAATGTGTTTGGGTTAAAAAGAGAAACTAAATAATGGGTTGCCTTCAAACCGCTGATTCGCATTAAAGAAGGCAACCATTTTTATGCAGTAAATTTTTTATCCGGTAAGTATTTTTATGCTGTAAACCATCGCTATATCACACAGCATCTCAACGTTATAACTCATCACAAACGATAAGTAACTTCTGGGCTGAGGCTTTAAATAATTTCGAGACTTAAGTTGTTTAAGCTACTGAAGCTATAGAGACATAAAGCGCGACGGTTGAGAGATCTCTGATAAACCCATAGCTCTGATTAGCCAATAATTCTGAGGGCCAATAGTTTTGATGGAGCAGTGGCTCTGATAGGTAACTACTTATAAAAAATAATAGGTGTGATGAATAGATAATGTTATTGAAAAGGCATATCTGAAAGGTGAGAAAGGATTTCTAACTGTTCTTCTTGTGACATTGAATGCCAGTCACGAGCGTTTGTTTCCGGAGCATCTTTTTCCCAGCAGCTCTCTCTGTCCAATGCTTCCACTGGTTTTTGATTGAGTTTTCCTGTTTTCTTATCCATATCAACACCACGCCTTCTCGTACTCAGTACCTATATTCCTATTAATCGACTTAATAGCGTTCGATTTACTAATATAACTATTAACAAAATTTAAGCCGCTTTCGAGTGAGATCAGTAACAAATACACCTCAACTAGCCGAAAAGATCTCTTTGAGGGCTGATATCATCCTGTTTTTCTACTTGTGTGCCTGTTGAGTTATGTTGTTTCATTATTTTTCTTCTATAGCGTTGACGGCAGAGCTTAATGACGTGTAACTGCTCTGAAGGAGCCATCGACATCCAATTAAAACGCTCATCTCTTTTACGCATGCAGCCATTGCAATACCCTTTTTCATCGCTTGAGCAAACCCCAACACAAGGGCTTGGAACTTGGAAAAACTCTAACTGCTCCACCCTTCCTCCTGACTTCCTAACACAACCAATAACTCAGCTTACTCATTCAAAAATAAGCCGTTAATAACTCTCTATCACCATCGTCCCCATACTAAACGATGACCTTATGCTGACACATATGAATTATTTTAAACTATGCTTTATCTATCTAGTTATCTATATGAATGCACCTATTCCGTCACTTAATTTTTCCTTTGGAGCCTTATTAGTATGAAGTTTAGTTCAAAAAAATTACTAGCAGTAACCGCTTTACCGATAATACTAGCAGCATGCACAGCAACAACTGATAACGCGGCTCAAGTAACAGCAACCGATCTACAGCACCATAATTGGGAACTGACTCAAATTGATGGTAAAGATATTGAGAAAAGCGAGCATCAAGCCGCACCTCGCCTCGAAGTAGGTGAAAATATGACGGCCAATGGCGTGGCGGGTTGCAATAACTTCTTCGGCCAAGGCGAGCTGAAAGATGGTCAATTTCGTATTAAGCAAATGGGTATGACCATGAAAATGTGTCATGACTCAGCGATGGAAATAGAGCAAGCGGTCTCCACGACGCTCACTGAGTGGAGTGACGTAACCCTGACCAAAGATACGCTAACCCTGAAAAACGACGCGCACACACTCACATACACCCTTCGAGATTGGATGAACTAATCGGAGGTGGCAAACTAAACTTAAACTAAAGGAGCTTCGTTGCTCCTTTTTTATTGCCACATTGGTCTACACCTCTCAAAAATAGCGCTTGTCATTGAGTTTGCGCACCAACTTCGGATAAATATCAAAATGATCTGACTGCCACGCAATTATTCCATCGGTTTTACGGTCTGTTGTTAAGAAGCTAAGAGCCTCTATTAATTGCTTGAATTTACTATTGAATTAGAAATTATTTCAAAAACAGATAGAATGACGGTTAGGGAATTCAAAAACACACAAGCTCTTACTCGTTCACTATCAAATGGAAATGTTTATGAACAAGATCGTAAGTACGTTAGGGATCATGGCTACCGTTGCCTACAGCGCAACGGTTTATGCTGATGAAGAAAATATTGATGCAAATAAAGCAACAGACAACTGGAAGCAAATTGAGCAGCAGGCAGACGGGCAAACGGTCTACTTCCATGCTTGGGGCGGTAGCCAAGAAATCAATCGTTACATACAGTGGGCTAGCAAGGAGCTACAAAGCGATTATGGCGTGACGTTAAAACACGTAAAAGTAACGGATATCGCCGAAACTGCCACTCGCTTACTGGCAGAAAAAGCAGCAGGCAAGCACAGCCAGGGCAGTGTGGATATCGTTTGGATCAACGGTGAGAATTTCCGCTCAATGAAAGACAACGCACTGCTTTTTGGCCCGTTTACTCAATCACTTCCCAATTGGCAATACGTCGACAAGTCACTGCCTGTTGATGTCGACTTTTCAGAACCCACAGAGGGTTTAGAGGCTCCTTGGGGAGTTGGACAGCTTGTCTTCATCTATGATCAAGAAACACTGCACAATCCACCTCAATCGTTTGCTGAAATGCTCAGTTATGCCCAAGCCTTTCCCAATCGCTTGAGCTACCCTCGTCCACCAGAATTCCACGGTACCAGCTTCATCAAATCTCTGTTGATTGAGCGAACCAATAACAACCCTGCGCTTTCTCAGCCAGTATCAGAAGATAACTTCCAAACCGTGACTGCGCCGTTATGGGCCTATTTGAATGATTTCCATAAAGTCGCTTGGCGCGGTGGCAAACAATTTCCAGCAGGCACTTCCGAAAGTATTCAACTATTGGACGATAGGCAACTCGATCTTGCGATTACGTTTAACCCAAATGCGGTTTATTCAGCCCAGTCGAGCGGCAAGCTAGCTGACAGCACCAAAGCTTACGCACTCGAAAGTGGCGCTCTGTCTAATATTCACTTCCTCGCGATCCCATGGAATGCGAATTCAACCGCAGGTGCTCAAGTTGCCATTAACTTCTTGCTAAGCCCTAAAGCGCAATCGCGTAAAGGTGATCTGAATATTTGGGGTGATCCTTCCGTTTTAAGCAGTAAGTATCTCACAGGAAGTGCTAAGAATACGCAGCAATTCAAGTCGGTTGATGAGCCTCATCCGAGCTGGCAGACAGCACTCGAGCAAGAGTGGCTTAAGCGATACGGTAACTAATATTCATGCTACGCGCCCTATATTTTGTTGTTATAGCAGTGTGCATCGTTCCAACAATTCCTGGAGTAGCTGGGGTGGTGGCTTCATCACTGAGCTTCATCCCGCCTCTAGGATTAAACGAACTGTCACTCAACGGTTTTCATCAAGTGTTCCAGTGGGAAGGCGTTGAGCATTCGATTGTATTAAGTCTCACTTCAGCCGTTGCGAGCAGCTACATGGCTTGCTTCCTAACCTTCGCTATTCTGCAAGCCTGTTGGGGAAAACCTTTTTGGAAAAAAGTCGAACTGACGCTCTCTCCAATGTTGGCGATTCCGCATGTAGCTTTTGCAATCGGATTCGCCTTTTTATTTAGCCCGAGTGGTCTTGGGGCGAGGGCCCTTCATCACCTTATAGGTGAATCATCGACCAGCTCTGAATTGGCTTTGCTGATCAAAGATCCGTATGCGTTAGGGTTGATCATGATGCTCGCAATCAAAGAAGTCCCCTTCTTATTACTCATGAGTATCTCTATTTTCCAGCAGATTGATGTTGAACGAATCACTAAAGTCAGTGCATCTTTAGGTTACCGTCGCTCACAGATTTGGTGGAAGTGTATTTTCCCACAGTGGTTAACGAAGCTGCGTTTTCCAATGCTTGCCGTGTTGGCCTATAGCGTCTCCGTGGTGGATATCGCATTGATCATCGGGCCAACCAATCCTCCGACATTTGCCGTACTCGTATGGCAATGGTTCAACGACCCAGATCTTAATTTATTACCGCGAGCCGCCGCTGGTGCCATCGTTTTATTTGCCCTAGCTTCCTTGATCATCGCCTTCGCTCGTTTGATCGAATGGGCGATCTTAAAATACTTCCGCTCTTGGCAGTACTCTGGCCGAACGGGCACAAGTCTACCGGGAAAAACCGTGTTTACTGCATTGGCGAGCCTATCGTTACTGATGATTCCGTTGATGATGATCTGGAGCATAGCTCAGCGTTGGCGCTTCCCTGATGTACTTCCTACTCGTTACAGCCTGCGTTTCTGGACGTACGAATGGGAGGGCATCATAAGTACCATAGGACAAAGCCTATCGATTAGTATTACTTCGGCGACGATAGCTTTATTGCTAGCGCTCATCGCTCAGGAATACCGAATCAAGCATAAATGGCAGGTGCCGGGGTTTATTATCGCCACCCCAATGTTAATTCCTCAGCTGTCTGTATTATTTGGACTGCAGGTGACCACGCTTTACATTAGCAGTAGCCGTTTTGAATTGTGGGTCATTTGGGCACACGTATTTTTCGCCTTCCCCTTTGTCTATCTCTCGTTAGATGGCCCATGGCGAAGCTTTAATCAAAACTTAGTCAAAGCATCCTTAAGCTTAGGTAAGTCACCTTGGCAAAGTTGGTACTCAATAAAGTTACCTATTTTACTGCCTGCAATTGCGTTTGCGTGGGCAATCGGCATCAGTGTGAGCCTAGCGCAATACTTGCCAACCTTAATGTTGGGCGCTGGCAGAATCAACACCATCACTACTGAAGCCGTCGCGCTGACCAGCGGTTTCGACCGTCGAGTCACCGCCATTTATGCCATTTGGCAAGCTTTACTGCCGCTTTTCTTTTTCTCATTCGCGATATTAGTCAGCCGACTTCAACTTAGATATCGCCGTCTTACTCTTAAAGGTTTTATTCACAATGAGTCTGCACCTCAATGACCTCGCCATTCATAAAATAGCTGGGGATCCGCTGTTTTCAGCATTCAACGTAACACTAGAATCAGGTCAAGTATTGGCATTGATGGGGCCGAGTGGCTGTGGTAAATCCACTCTACTGGACGCAATCGCAGGTCACCTCAGCAGTGAGTTCGAGTATTCGGGAAGCGTGATGTTGAACGAAACTCTGCTTAACAGTCTTCCATCCCACCAACGTCAAGTCGGTATTCTATTTCAAGATGACTTGCTCTTTCCCCATCTTAAAGTATGGGAAAACTTGGCGTTCTCATTGCCAAATACGACCAAGGGAGCCGCACGTAAGCAGCATGCTATCGAGGCTTTAAACGACATCGACCTCGCGCATTTAGCCGAATCGTTTCCAGACCAGATTTCAGGTGGTCAACGTGCAAGGATCAGTCTAACTCGAATGTTATTAGCAAAACCAAAGCTCGCGTTACTCGATGAGCCGTTTAGCAAGCTAGACCAAGCACTACGAGCACAGTTTCGCGATTGGGTGTTTACACAACTGAGTAAAGCCAATATTCCAGCGCTGATGGTGACTCATGATCAAGCCGACATTCCAAAGGGTGCCAATGTGCTGACATGGCCATGGGGAGCGAGTCATGCTTGATAAATACTCGGTCAAAGTCATCAAGTGGCCATTAACCCAATCGGCTAAGTTACTGAACAAAATCGGTATCACAGCCAATCAAACGACACTGTTTGGATTTTTGGTTGGCTGTATGGCATTCCCTGCTCTCGCCTTTCAACAGTATGATTGGGCACTAGGCTTGATTGTATTTAACCGGGTATGTGATGGGCTTGACGGGGCCTTAGCTCGTATTCAAGGCATTAGCGATGCAGGGGGATTTCTCGATATCAGCTTAGACTTTCTCTTTTACTCGCTAATCCCCTTTGGGTTCGTGATTGCCAACCCAGAGCACAATGCGATTGCCGGGGCATTTTTGATTTTCTCTTTTATCGGCACTGGCAGCAGCTTTCTGGCATTTGCGGTGATGGCTGGCAAACGGGGCATTGAAAATCCCGTATATAAGAACAAGTCTCTCTACTACATGTCAGGACTCACTGAAGGCACAGAAACCATCACCTGTTTCATTGTGTTCTGCCTCTGGCCGCAACATTTTGCCGCTATTGCTTATACCTTCGGTGCCGCATGTTGGCTAACGACATTTATGCGAATCTATTTTGGGTTTCAAACGCTCAATAGTCAGAGTTGCTAACGAAAGATCATCGATCCCTTACAAATCTACCCCTTAAAAACACAAACGCCGTTCAACTGAGCGGCGCTTTTCTCGCTAAGATTTGATTTCAATTATACGTCTACAGAAGCTTTGATTTTGAATCTCAATACCTTCAAGCTTGAATCAAGATCGATATCGACAAACTCAGGCGGGTTGTCCAGTCGCTCAATAAATTCGACGTTAGGTGCTTCTTCTGCCATCGTCTCAATCAAAAAATTTGGTGATACGGCTGGCGAGTTAACACAGGCAATCACTTCCCCACTTTCAGTTAGAAGCTCTGGCAGACGACGTAAGATCTTTTTGTAATCTTTAGTCAGCGCAAAGCTGCCTTTTTGGAACGAAGGCGGATCGATGATAACGAGCTCATAAGGTCCACCTTTCTTGATTTTGCCCCACGACTTAAAGATATCGTAACCAAGGAAATTCACCGAACGCATATCATGCTCATTTAAACGATGGTTATCACGGCCTTTGTTCAGAGAGCCACGAGACATATCCACATTCATGCACTGGCGCGCCCCACCCGCGATAGCCGCGACCGAGAAGCCACAAGTGTAAGCGAACAGGTTAAGTACATTCTTGCCCTTAGCATTGTCTTGTACCCACTGGCGACCATTTCTCATGTCTAGAAATAGTCCAAAGTTCTGGTTGCGACCGATGTCGAGTTGGTACTTCAGGCCGTGTTCAACCACAACAGGGGAATCATTCAGTTCACCCCATAACACTTCAGAAGGTGCACCGTTTGCATAGCGGTGTTGCAGAACAATACTTGTACCCAGCTTGGTTTGCCAGATTTCTTGGTGAGTGAGATCTAACAGACCCGACTTTAAAGATGATAAGAACGCTTCATCGACCTCTTTGAATAGGTTGACCAACAGCTGTCCATCAACCCAATCACAAGTCAGTTGCTCCAGTCCAGGCCAAAATTTACCACGACCATGAAACAGACGACGCAGCTCATTCGGTACTTCATTCAGTTGCTGTTCAATATGACTAAAAAACAGAGGTAAAGCTGATGCTTCCATTATTTCACTCACTTAGTATTTAGCTTTGGCCAAGTTAACGACCAAGGTTCAAGCCAATTGTCTAAACCGTTAGACACAGTTTGTTGATGCCATTTGTCACCTAAGGAATCGAGACTCCTTGGGTCACAGACATATTGGTAGGCTTGTGATTGATAGATAAATCGAATCGCGAAGGCGTGCAGATAGCCTCTGTCAGCGTCACTCGATGGATTATAAATAGGATCACCCACAATAGCAGAGCCGATCGACTTCATTGCCACACGGATCTGATGAGTTCGTCCCGTATAGGGTTTACATAACAGCAGGCGCTCACCGGGCTCAGCCACTGCAGAAAGGAATTGGGTAATCGCAGGGTTTTGTTTGGATGTCAGAAGTTTCCAGCTAGAGCGTCGTGAGCGTTCCATATCACCGGAGATCAGCCCCTGCTTTTTCTTTGGCTTTTTTGAGCCAATCGCTAAGTAAAACTTTTCAACTTCACGCTTTGCAAACAACTGCGAAAGCTCACTCGCTGCAGAGGCGTTTTTCGCCAACAGCAAAATACCCGAGGTCATTTTATCAAGGCGATGCACGAGATATAGCTTAGGTTCATTGATAGCATTCGCCACTTCTTGAAGCAGCATGGTATCGCCATCATCTTTATGGACGCTAACGCCTGGGTGCTTGTTAATAAGTAGAAAATCAGAGTGATTCAGAAGAATGTCGAACATGTAAAGGCTAGCTCCATTGTAGAGCGTGGAGTATACCTCGTCTGTATAGAGATTCCAGCTACGAAAAACGCAATTCACTCAATCGAGTCCCTATCGTAGGAAGTAATCGACGGAATGCTTTTTCATCTAGACCAGTGGACAAAAAAAGAGACCCGATTAGGTCTCTTTCTCAATTGAATGTCAGCGGGTTTGGATTACAGCTTCTTAGAGAATGCAGCCGTTAAACCAATGATGACTAGGCCTAGGATCATGATTGGACCTTTACCGCCTTCAAAGCCACTTAGAATACCGCCCAGTGCCACTACAGCAATCGCGAAAGGAATAACGTACTTAACTAGGTTGTACCACAGACCAAACAGTGGGAAAGATACTTCACCGTCGTTAGTAATTTCTTTCTCTAGGTCTACACGGTTTAGACGCCAGCCAGCAAATAGACAGATGAACATACCGCCAACCGCTAGGAAGACCTTATCGGTTAGTAGATCGAAGATATCAAATGCACCTGTCTCGAAAATCATTGGACCAAGGCCACCTAGAGATAGAGAAGCGAAGATACACATGATAGCCATCACTGCACTTGCTGATAGTACCGCAGTAACACGCTTCATGCCTTTCTCATCGATAAGGTAAGACACAACGACTTCCATCAAAGAAACAGAAGAAGTCAGTGCTGCTACCGTTAGACCAACGAAGAACATAAGAGCGAACAGAAGACCGACTACACCGCCCATTTCAGCAAATAGCTGAGGGACAACTACGAATACTAGACCTGGTCCTGCAGCTGGTTCCATGTTGAATGCAAACATTGCAGGGAACATAGCAAGACCAGCAAGTAGAGCTACCGCAGTATCCATACCGATAACCATGCCCGTAGTTTGAACTAGGTTCTCTTTCTTTTTCAGATAGCTACCGTAAGTGATCATACAACCCATACCAAGAGATAGAGAGAAAAACGCTTGACCCAGCGCTGCTAGAATCGTTTGGCTATCGACTTGAGTGAAGTCTGGCTTGAATAGGAACTCAAGACCTGCGCTTGCACCTGGTAAAGAAAGACCTTTAACCGCTACGATGATAAGCACAAGGAATAGAACAGGCATTAATACTTTACCTGCCTTCTCGATACCACCCGAGATACCTTTACTTACGATAACAATGTTTAGTAATAGGTAAGCGGCCATCCACATTAGTGGTTGAGTTGGGTTAGAGATGAAACCAGCAAAGCTATCACCGATAGCTTCTGGCGTATCGAGTAGACCGGTAGCAACTTTAGGGATGTAGGCTAGTGCCCAACCACCAACAACGGGGTAGAAGCCCATGATCAATAGACCACTAAGCACACCGATAACACCAACAAAGCTCCAACGCTTATCGGTTGATTTAAATGAACCGACAGCTGAACGGCTTGTATAACGACCGACAGCGAATTCAGTCAGCATGACACTGAAACCAATAACAATAACGAAGGCTAGATAGATAAGTACGAATGCACCACCACCATTTTCACCTGCTGTGTAAGGGAATTTCCAAATATTACCTAAACCAACAGCGGAACCTGCTGCTGCCATTACGAATCCTAATTTCGAACCCCAGGTATCGCGGGGTTTTGTGGTTGTATTACTAGTAGCCACGTGTACTCCAAAAAATTTGTGTGATGTGAGTGCTGCTTTGGACAGCGCCTTCAAAAGATAAGATGTACAAATAAGTTTACATATCCATAAAATCTGGTCGACGCTCATTATATGGCAAGTAAAGCAGTTTAAGAATAAAATTGGAAGCCCGAACCGTACATATTTCGTTACCAATTCTTTTTTTCATGGTTAAATGCCGTGTTTTCATACAAAAGCAAATGACTTCCTCTTAATTAAACCAAAACCCAATAACTTTAACCTGTTCACGGATTTCAAACTCACTGACACATTCTGCTCAATTTTGTAAATAGTTGATTCCTTAAATTCCCATATCCATAAAATAACATTATTATATAAGTGTCTCTTTTTTCGAGTATTCAATGTGGAAAAGCTCTACCACCTTTTAACTCTGGCTTCGGTTGCTTTGTACTGGATTCTTGTCGCCGGTGTAACTTTTCGTGTCGTGCTAAAACGGCGCTCTGTCAGCGTTTCTCTTGCTTGGCTTATGGTTATCTACATTATTCCTATTGTTGGCGTGGCTTGTTACTTCCTATTCGGTGAACTGAACCTTGGTAGAAAAAGAGCAGAACGTGCCCTTCGTATGTTTACGCCCTTTGGCGATTGGTTTCGCCAGTTAAATGACTGTCAACTCCACCAGCCTGGTAAAATCGGCTCGCCTATCCACAAAATTGATGAACTTTGTAACAATAGAATGGGCATTCCTGCACTCAGCGGTAACACCCTCTCACTGCAAGCCTCACCGAATGACATCCTCCACGCTATTATCCAAGACATAGAGAACGCCCAGACCAGTATTAAAATGGTTTTCTATATTTGGCATCCCGGAGGCCTGACAGACTCCGTCGCTTCTGCGCTGATTCGCGCGGCAAAGCGGGGGGTCGATGTTAAGGTTCTGCTTGATTCAGCCGGTAGCCCACGTTTTTTCAAAAGCCATTGGCATTCAATGATGAAAAACGTAGGCATTCAAGTGGTGCAGGCTTTGGAAGTGAGCCCTTGGCGTATTTTTTTGCGTCGCCTAGATCTAAGACAGCATCGCAAGATCATAGTGATTGATGAGTCCATCGCCTATACCGGTTCCATGAATATGGTCGACCCAGCTTATTTCAAACAGAGCTCTGGGGTCGGTCAGTGGATTGACGTCATGGTTCGAGTCACAGGCCCAACGGTTAACGTGCTGTCAGCCATCCACGGTTGGGATTGGGAAGTGGAAACCGGTGAGCGTATTCTTCCAGCTCTTCCGGAGTGCAGTGTCGAGCAAGCCCAAACCCATCACCCAGTACAAGTAGTCCCGTCTGGCCCGGGCATGCCCGAGTATTTAATCTTACAAGTGTTAGCTATTGCTATTAATCAAGCGAATCATTCTGTACGCATCACAACGCCCTACTTTGTTCCAAGTGCCGATTTATTGGAGACACTAAAAATGACGGCTCAACGTGGTGTGAATGTCGAGCTGATCATTCCGCACAACAATGATTCATTAATGGTCAAATGGGCGTCACGCGCTTTCTATACTGAGTTACTTGAGGCTGGGGTCAAAATCTATGAGTTTTATGGTGGGCTTCTTCACACCAAATCAGTGGTGATTGATGAAGAGTTTTGCTTGATCGGTACGGTCAATATCGACATGCGCAGTTTGTGGCTTAATTTTGAAGTGACGCTTGCGGTAGATGATGTGCACTTCACTCAGCAACTCTCTGAATTGCAGCACTCTTATATTGAGTCTTCCCATTCAGTCGTATTAGAGCAATGGGCACAGCGAAAATTATATAACCGCTTCTTTGAAAGGTTATTCTACTTGTTCAATCCACTGCTTTAGTGGTCTCTTTGTAAGCCATGACTATAGCGCAGCACTTTAAACCTATTTTTATTCCAATCATTGTTATATCAATTATTTTTTGTCGCGCAGTATCAACGGCACCAAAGGTTCAACGCTGTAAAAGGTTAAAAAGCAAAAGAAAAGCAGAAAAACTCCTATTCAACTCTTGCTTCCAAGGCTATTGGCATGCTTTAAATAAGGCATAACCGATAGATAAGGAATTCACAGCATGTCCGAAAACAAAACCACTAAACTGATCACTGCAGGTCGTGATAAAAAGTGGACCAATGGTGTCGTTAATCCACCAGTACAACGAGCGTCAACGGTTGTGTTTAACTCAGTCGAAGAGAAACGCAAAGCGACAATTAATCGCGCTAATAAAACACTTTTTTACGGACGTCGTGGAACCAATACTCATTTCGCATTTCAAGATGCCATGATTGAAGTTGAAGGGGGGGCAGGTTGTGCACTCTACCCTTGTGGTACCGCTGCCATTTCTAATGCCATCCTCTCTTTTGTAGAAACAGGCGATCACATTTTGATGGTCGACACCTGTTACGAACCAACTCGTGATTTTTGTGACACCATCATGAAAAAGATGGGAGTAGAAACCACTTATTACCCGCCGACGATTGGCGAAGGCATTCAAGAACTGATCAAGCCAAACACCAAAGTACTGTTTACTGAATCTCCAGGGTCAGTGACAATGGAAGTTCAAGATATCCCAACCCTTGCACGTATTGCCCATGAACACGACATCATTGTGATGCTAGATAACACTTGGGCAGCAGGTGTAAACTTTTCACCATTTGATTTTGGCGTGGATATATCCATTCAAGCGGCGACAAAATACATTGTTGGTCACTCTGATGTGATGCTAGGAACAGCAGTAGCCAATGAGAAATGCTGGGATCAGCTCAGAGAGCAGAGTTACTTGATGGGCCAGTGCGTCTCACCTGATGATGCTTACTTAGGGCTTCGCGGTATTCGAACTCTTGACGTTCGATTGCGTCAGCATGCAGAGAGTAGCCTCAAAGTGGCAAAATGGCTAGAGACTCGCCCAGAGGTCGATCATGTCCGTCACCCCGCCCTTGAGTCTTGTCCCGGCCATGAATTCTTCAAACGCGATTTTACCGGCAGTAATGGCTTGTTTTCTTTTGTTCTCAAGAATTCAAATTCAAAAGCCACCACTGCGCTGCTTGATGGTATGACGCACTTCAGCATGGGTTACTCATGGGGTGGCTTTGAAAGCTTGATTCTAGCCAATGAGCCGAGCAGCTTTAACAGCTTGAGAACAGTATCGAACCCTAACTTCGAGGGAACCTTGATACGGGTTCATATTGGTCTTGAAGACGTTGATGATTTGATTACCGATCTCGAAGCGGGATTAGATCGCTACAACGCGCTCGTTTAATAGAACCTTGGGTTAACTGGGCCATAAACCATAAACCATAAACCATAAACCATAAACCATAAACCATAAAGGCAAGGCTCTGTTGCCTTTATGGTCTGTCAACGTTTATCGCCTATTCCGCCTGGCTACTGACTACTGACTACTGCAAATTGAACCTTGTGCCAGTCAAAGCAGACTCTAGAGCTTCAGCAACGTATTTATCACCTCAGAGACGCATTATTTCCTCTTCAGCGATACACTGATTCACCCTTTCTACAATTCGGTGGCGGTTCTATTTTTGATCGCAACCTATGAATATTTTTTGGGGCAGCCTACTAAATGATCATTCACCATGCCGGTCGCTTGCATAAATGCGTAACAGATAGTTTCTCCAACAAATTTAAACCCTCGCTTTTTCAAAAATTGACTCATCGCCTTAGATTGCTCTGTCGCAGCAGGAACCTGTGACATCTCTGTCCAATGATTATCGACAACCTTGTTATCGACGAACTGCCACAACGCATTGGATAGCGAACCAAACTCTTGCTGTAACTCAAGCGCGGCACGAGCATTGCTATAAACGGAGGCAATCTTACCCTTATGTTTAACCACATCGAAATGTTCAATAATGCGCGGCACATTGTCTGCATTCAATGCTGCTAACGTCTTAAGATCATAGTGCTCAAACGCCGCGCGGTAGCCTTCTCGTTTTTTAAGTATCGTCAGCCAGCTAAGGCCAGCTTGAGCACCTTCTAGCGTAATGAACTCAAACAGTATTTGGTCATCGTATACAGGCACGCCCCACTCTGCATCGTGATATACCCTTTCGAGTTCGTGATTGAGTGCCCATGCACAGGTTTTCTCGGATGTATTCTCGTCCATCTTTTTGATCCATTGATATATTTACTTATACCAATCGTAGTCAATAACTGTTCATCCTAGCTTGTTAAAAATCTCGATAACGTCGCTAGATTTTTTGATTGTAGAATAACTACTTATCGAAATAACCCGCCTTGTTCTCAAGCTTTTTTCCTGTGCTATTTTTGATCACTGACTTACTGTGATTGGTATTAAAAATTGGTATCTGTACTTAAAAATTAATAGTCGTACAAAAAAGAATGCCCCAATCTGGGGCACTAATTCAACGGTTAATTTGTTGTGGTGCTGACATTACTATTAAGCCACTTCAATTTTGTGGAATAGGCGATACAGCACTGGCACCACGATTAACGTCAGTACGGTGGCAAAGCCCAGACCAAACATAATGGTCACCGCCATGGGTTTGAAGAAGATATCCGGTAACAATGGGCTCATACCCAGAATGGTGGTGATCGCCGCCATACATACCGGACGAACTCGGCTTAACGCAGCATCGACCACCGCCACATACGGATCTTTACCTGATTTCATCTCAATATCGATTTGGTCAAGCAGTACGATACCGTTCTTAAGCAGCATCCCAGATAGGCTCAAGAAGCCGAGCAGTGCCATAAAGCCAAATGGGGTGTTCAAGGCTAATAAGCCTGTCGTTACCCCTATCAGCGCCAAAGGAACCGTACACCAAACAATCAGAGGCTCTTTGACCGAGTTAAACAAGAAAACGGTGATCAAGAACATGAACAAGTAACCCAGAGGCATGGTCGTAAACAGCGATGCTTGCGCATCGGCTGATGACTCATACTCGCCGCCCCACTCTAATGAGTACCCCGGTGGCATCTCAATCGCTTCAATTTGTGGCTGTAAACGTTTCTGTAGAGTCGAAGCCGTTTCTTCACCCAGCAGATCAGGATCTGCCAGTACCGTGAGCATACGCTTACGATTCTTACGGATGATCAGGGGATCTTCCCATTCTAGCTCGTAGCCCAAAGTCACTTGTTGCAGCGGGATATATTCACTTAATGCCGGACTCCAGATCTTCATGCCTTCGATATTGCGAATATCAACACGTTCATCTTCAGGTAAACGTGCGACGATAGGCATCAATGTGGTTCCATCACGGTACACACCAATCGATTTACCAGAGAAAGACATCGCAAGGAAATCATCCACATCTGACTTGGTAATACCATAACGACACGCTTGGCTTTCATTGAACTGAGGTTCTAATACCTTGGTTCTTTCTCGCCAATCATGACGAACGTTAAACGCACCGCCATCGGCACGCATGATGTCCATCACCTGAGCAGCAATCGAGCGTAAAACGGTCGGATCGGAGCCAACAATTCGCGCTTCAATTTTTGCACCGCCGCCGGGACCTAACTCAATCTGCTTGAGCTTATAATCAATCTCAGGAAATTGACCGTCTACGTGCTCACGGAAACGCTGCATCAGCCCTTTTAGCACTTCATAACTCTTTACTCGAACGGTGATTTCACCGTACGCGCTGTAGCTTTTCTCAGGCGCATAAGAGGTCTTGCTCTGGCATAGGAAGCGCGAGCGTGACCGTAAATGTGCCCGTGCTTGGATCGGGCTCAGTGGTAAACTCTTTGATGCCGGCTGGGTACTCATTACCACTCGGCACTCGCACGACCGCCTCAATATTTGATATCACGTCTTCATTCGGCTGATTAACATAGATTTGGTCAGGCAGTTGGATCACGACTTCTACATCTTCAACGCTGTGAATATTGACAACTTGTTGCCCTACCTGAATGTTTTCATATTGGTCAACGCTCACCCGAGAAATAATGCCGTCAACAGGCGCACGAAGTTTGGTAAATGATAAACGTAATTTTGCCAATTCAAGCTCGGCATATGCAATCTGACGCTCTGCGGCAATTTCATCGAACTGGGATTTCGCCAGCAACCCTTTTTTCACCAAAGGGCTAGGGCGTGTTGATCTTTGCTGTACATTTCGCGTTCAACAATACATCGGTAGCCACATCAACATGAATGCCAGCG
>NZ_CANLBV010000081.1 GCF_947488985.1 uncultured Vibrio sp. | reverse complement strand
TTTTACTTTTGGCGAAGCAAATTATAACTCTTTACCATGCTGTTTAAAAAATACTCACGAAAGATCAACACGCCTTAATTAGATAAGCAAATAATGCGATAACTTATTGGCCGGCTTTCAGTTTCATGAAGTAATTTTCGTACTTGACCGTTTTTTCACCAACCGAAGATTGCCATTCAACACGGTCAAGATCTTCTTGTGATGGGAAGAGAGCAGGGCTGTCTTTGAACTTCTCGTTAGACGCTTTAACTCCAGTTAGGTAGCCGGTGTCACGAGAGATTTGCTCTGCAATTTCTGGCCTAAGTAGGAAGTCGATCATTTTATGAGCCGCTTCTACGTTTACCGCTCCAGAGCTGATTGCAAAGTTATCGACCCAACCAATGCCACCTTCTTTAGGGAAAACCAGTTCAATCGGTAGGCCTTCATTTTGTGCAGCCGCTGCCGAACCATTCCAAAGCATACCTAAGCCAACCTCACCAGACATGTAAGGCGCCCCTGGATTGTCTGAGTTAAACACAAGAACGTTCGGCATTAACTTCTGTAATTCAGCGTATGCTTCGTCGATCTCTTGCTCGTTTGTTGTGTTACCGGAGTAACCTAACTTACGCAGTGCGATATGAAAGACTTCACGAGTGTCGTCCATCATCATCAATTGGCCTTCTAGCTCAGGCTTCCATAAATCAGACCAGCTTTGGAAATCTTCTGGATCGTACATATCTGTGTTAACAGCCAAACCAGTAATAGCAACTACGTGTGGAATAGAGTAGTCGTTGCTTGGGTCGTACGGCTTGTCTAGGTAGTTTGTATCTAGATTCTTAAAGTTGTTCAGCTTGGTTTTGTCGATCTTTTGAAGCATACCTTCGTCACGCATCTTAGATATGAAGTAAGTCGACGGTACCACTAGGTCATAGCCCGTGTTATGTGTTTTTAGCTTAGCGTACAAAGTTTCATTCGACTCGTAAGTCGAGTAAATCACCTTGATACCAGTTTCATCACTGAACTGTTCTAAGATCCCACTGTTGATATAAGGTCCCCAATTCATGAAAACCAATTCCTTGTTATCTTTTGCAAGTGACGGTGCCGATAACATTGTAAGCGCGTATGCACTACCAGCTAATAGAGTAGCCCATTTTTTCATTGACGTTAGCTCCAAACTAAACGTTGCCCGGAGGCAGTAGATAAAAAAACAGAATAGCCATTAACCATTCTGTTTATGAATAATATTTTGTTTGTTTATTTTTCTCAATCTAGCCTAAGTATAGAACAAGGCTTACTTGATTTTCTCTCTCGCTAATAACTGAGAAATAATCACCAGTATTAACGACACCACTAACATCACGGTCGCTAGCGCATTCACCTCAGGCGAGATCCCCACTTTAACCATGGAGTAAATCTTCAGTGGTAAGATTTCGTATGTAGGACCGGTGACGAACGAGCTGATGATCACATCGTCCAAAGACAGGGTAAAGCTCAATAACCAGCCCGCTGCTACCGCTGGCTTAGCAAGAGGTAGGATGATCTGCTTTAGAATTGTCCATTCACTCGCGCCTAAGTCTTTTGCTGCTTCCAGCATCTTCACATCAAAGCCATTCAAGCGACTGTAAACCGTGACCACAACGAACGGCAGACAGAAGGTAATGTGCGCAGCAAGCAAGGTAAAGAACCCGAGTTGCACACCCATCACTAAAAATAGAGCGAGAAGCGAGATTGCCATAACGATATCGGGGGACATCATTACAATGAACAGCATACCATTCACCGCACTTTTGCCTTTAAACTGATAACGGAATAGGGCGACCGCTGTCAGGCTTCCGACAATCGTTGCGGCTGTAGCTGAGAACACTGCGACATTGATTGAGTGCCAAGCAGCCTGCATCAGGCTATCGTTATTAATCAGCGCGTCATACCACTTGCTCGTAAAGCCCCCCCATTTCATACCAAATTTATTGGCATTAAATGAGTTTGCAATCAATACAATAATGGGTAGGTATAGAAAAGCGTATATCAACGCCATAAAGCTGAACTTAACTGTGCGTCCCATTAGTTTAGCTCCACTTTTTTATTCAATAGCTTACCTGCTCGGTAGTAGGCATACAGCATGACAGCCATGGCCATGGTTAGCGCAATACTTGTTGCTGCACCAAATGGCCAGTCACGAGCATTGAGCACTTGGCTCTTAATCACATTACCAATCAATAGGTTCTTCGCTCCGCCTAGCAGATCAGAGATATAGAACATGCCTAAAGCAGGTAACAGCACTAACAGGCAACCTCCGATAATGCCCGGCATCGTCAGTGGCAGAACAACTTTTAATAAAGTTTGTAGCTTATTAGCGCCTAAATCTTTTGCAGCTTCCAAATAGGTATCGTCGAGCTTTTCAATCGCTGAATACAACGGCAGAATCATGAACGGCAGTAGGATATACACTAAACCAATCATGACTGCGGTTTCTGAGTACATGATACGTAGTGGCTTATCAATGATATCTAGCGCTAACAGGCTTTTGTTCAACACACCTTGAGTACCCAATACTATTTTTAATCCGTAAGTGCGAATCAAAGAGTTGGTCCAAAACGGCACAATCACTAAGAACAACATGATTGGACGCCACTTGACTGGCATTTTTGCCACGATATACGCAAACGGGTAGCCAATCAGCAAACAAATTAGGGTCGCAATGATCGCCATATAAAAAGAGTGTACCAACACTTTGAAATACAGCGGGTCAGCCAAACGGATGTAATTATCAAGAGTGAAGGTCATCTCGATAAGGTTTGCTTCGTCACGGGTCAAAAAGCTTGTACCGATGATCATTATGTTCGGAATCATCACGAACACCACTAACCAACCCGTGATTAGAGCAACAATCGCGTTCTGTAAATTAAACTTCTTGCTCATCTTCTAATACCACTTCCCAGCTATCAACCCACGTTACTGCCACTTTTTGGCCCAGAGAGTGGTCAACATCAGGGTCATCTTCGTTGAAGAATTCACTCACCATGACACGCATCTCCGACTCGAGTTCGACCACAGAATCGAGCGTCATGCCTTTGTAGGTACGTTCGACAACGTGACCAACAATACCGCGCAGCTCTGACTCTTTGATTTCTTCAATACGAAGATCTTCAGGACGAAGTAATACTTGCAGTTTTTGTCCGGCGGTTATGTGTTTATTGTGGTAGATAACAGACTCTTCCCCCTCGATGATTGCAATAATACGTTTATCATCTTGACGAGATTTCGCTGTTGCTTCGAAGACGTTAATTTCACCAATGAAACGGGCTACGAATAAGTTCTTAGGCTCTTCATAGATTTCTCTTGGTGTGCCGTCTTGTTCAATCACGCCATCACGCATAACAATAATGCGGTCTGACATAGACAGGGCTTCTTCTTGGTCATGCGTGACGAAAATAAAGGTGATACCAAGTTGGCGTTGCAGTTGCTTGAGCTCGATTTGCATCTGTTTACGTAGTTTGTAATCCAGCGCAGATAGAGATTCATCCAATAACAAGACTTTAGGCTTATTAACGACCGCACGCGCGATGGCAATACGTTGCTGTTGACCACCTGATAGTTGATGCGGTTTGCGCTGTGCCATCTGTTCTAGACGCACCATTTTTAACGCTTCCATGACTCGAGGCTCAATCTCGGTGCTCGGCACTTTCTGCATGCGTAAGCCAAATGCCACATTGTCAAAAACGGTCATGTGTGGGAATAAGGCATAGCTTTGGAAGACAGTGTTTACATGTCTTTGTTCAGCAGGAACTTGGGTTACGTTTTGTTCAGCTAATAGTATTTGACCACTATCTGCTGTTTCAAAACCTGCAATCATTCTTAGTACCGTCGTTTTTCCACAACCTGATGGGCCTAAAATTGTGAGAAACTCGCCATGATTTACGTTTAGATCAAGATTACCGATGACTTCCTTACCATCGAAACTTTTACTAATGCCAGTTAATTGGACGACTGGCTCTCCTACTGATTTTTGAGCGTTCAACGTCTGTTTATCTCCACCTTGGTTCTATTTGAGACCGGTTGTTATACACTTTATAAGGCGCGCATCATAATCACCAAAAACGTGAATTCAAAGCACTTTTTACTATTGGAGGAAAAAATTTCGCAGGTAAAAGTAAACATCCTTTACCATACTGTTATTGACAGGGTTCCCGCCCTAATAAGTGTCTAATTATTAACCACCAAGACACAAAAGCAAGCCTTGTTACAGATTCATATTTTAGTTTACATCCAATATATGAGTATAATGAAGGCAATTTTTTATCCATAAGTTTAGGTGGCTTAGTTTTATTAGCGCGCCTTGGTATCATTATGAACAACGACATCGAAAAAGATTTTAATTTGGGCGGTAGTATTGACCGTGCACTTTCGGGCGATTATGAGCTCAAAGCTACGGCGGTATTCCAAGAGGCGTGGAAACATACGGTCAGCCACTTTGTTTCATTTTCCCCTGCGATTGTTGCTCTGATGTTCGTGCAACTTGCTATCTTCTATATGGCTTTGAAACTACAACTTGGTAATCCTGCAGTTATCTTAGACGCCGTGATCAACCCTGAAGCATTTACACCACAAATCGTCGAGTCAATTTTTATCGCCAACTTCAGCTATGAAGTGATCAGTGCGCCTATTTATGCGGGCATTAGCTTAATGGCAATGAGCCACGCAGCTGGCCTGCAAACCAAAGTACGCCACATCGGCAAAGGTTTGCAATTTACCATTCCAGTTATCTTAATGACCTTGTTTAGCTTGATACTGCAAGGCATTGCAGGAATGATTCTTCCGTTCTTGTCGATTTACTTCTCACTGGCATTCAGTCATTCCATTCTGTTGATCTGTGATAAGAAAGTACCGCCAATGCAATCACTGCTACTTTCTCTACGCGCTGTAAACAAGAAAATCTTCACAGTTGCCTCTATCTATTTATTAGTGATGCTGATGTTTGTCGTCGCAGCAATGATGTATGGTATCGGGCTAATCTTCGTTTTACCTTTCTTCTTCCATGTAAAAGGCATTCTTTATCGTGAAATGTTTGGCATAAAACTGAAGTTGATTGCGTCAGACAGACCAAAAGATGAAGACGACAGCGATAGTAAAGATCCACAGGTGTTCGATGCGTAACAATACTCAGACCAATGCAGGCACATCGCTAGCGCTTAAAGTGACAGCACTTGCGCTTGTTGGTTCTATCTCTCTTGTTGGCCCATTTCTGTACCATCAAGAAGAAGACCGAAGACACACTATGCTCGTTAAGCCTGAAAAAGAACCAGAAAATCGGCCTGAAAAAGAACCAGAAAATCAGTTTGGTGATTTAACGGTTTCTTCCTCAACGCCTAACTTTGCTGCAATTGAAGATGTTAACCAGAAGAAGAATGCCTTTTTTTCATTCTTACGACCAAGCATCAATATTGAAAACAAACGCATCACCAAAGAGAGAGCTTTCTTGAGCAAGGTATCTCAAACAGACCTAGCAAGCATCGATTCAGAAACCCTGTCATACGCGAAAAGATTAGGTAAGCTATACAGCTTGCCTGTACCCAATAACGGGGTAGATAAAGTCTGGTTGGCCGAAATGCTTAACCGCGTGAACGTGCTACCAGAAGCGCTTGTACTGACACAAGCTGCCAATGAATCCGCTTGGGGAACATCTCGTTTTGCTACTGAGGCGAACAATTACTTTGGGCACTGGTGTTACACCCAAGGTTGCGGCCTCGTTCCATTACAACGTAATGAAGGAAGTACACACGAAGTAGCAACCTTTTCATCAAGCCAAGAATCGGTTCACCGTTACTTCATGAACCTCAATCGCAATAGGGCCTATGCCGATTTAAGATTGATTCGAGCAAAACTGGTCGAACAAGGTGATGACATATTAACAACGGATAGCGCCACAGAGCTCACTAATGGTCTGTTAAAATATTCGGAGCGTGGTGCCAGCTATGTGACTGATTTACAATCCATGATCCGTCAAAACAAGATATACTGGACAAGTAACGCTACTTGATATCAATTTTTGAACCTGACTTAGCAAGGTATCATCAAACGACATAACGCAAAGAGCAGCTCATTTAGCTGCTCTTTCTCATTCTAAACGCTCAACCTTGACAAGATTATAATAATGAAAAAGATTTCACTTGCTTTATTAGCCTCGATAACCCTTGGGGTTGCACTGCCAACTGCGGCACAAGAATACATGTTCACCTACTCAAAGTTGTACACTCAACTTAAAAATAACAACAAGGAAGGGCATGAAGATGTCAAAGTCGCGGTCTTCTTTGTTGATCAACAAGCTCAGCAAACCTGTCATATCAGCAAGGCATGGATGGAGAAAGAAGAGCACTACGAAGAACTAAAAGTGTCTCCAGCCAATGAACTGCTGCTACCTGTAGACAAAAACCTTCGTTCAGCAAACCCTCTTATTTTTGTACAAACTCAAGAGCAAGAGTGCGCGTACTCGTTAGTGGTCATGTCTCAAGAGCCTTTAGCTGGCAAGGTAGAAGTGACTAAGCTAGCAAGCCTATTACCTCAGATGCAGACGATGCTAGAAGATTTGAGCGGTATGTTCTCTAGCTGGTTTACACCCGATATTCAAGGATTAACGCTAGAATTTGATAACAAACTTGAAGGCAACATCGAGCTTGCAAACGGTAAGCAAATTCCAATTGAAGAAGGGCGTGCGAAATTCACGCTAGAGCAACTGAACGGAAGTGACAGTATCACCTTACCAGAGCCAACTGTACGCGTATTGCCGTATATTCCTGCACAGTAATTTATAATTAGAAGTCTCTTTGGCTCTTCGAAAGCAATCTCATCGATAAGAGGAGGCTGCTTTATTCCCATTTAAGCCAGTTCATTTAGGGATACTTTTCGATATTCGCGCCCTTATCGCACAGTAAAAGCAGGATCTTTCGAATACTCCGCTTGTTTATCTATTCGTTACTATTTCAACCTTAAATAAAAATCCGTATAATCCACGCCCTAAAACAGTCCCACTAGCAATCTACAGTCGGTAATACGACGGTGTGAGAGTCGCAATGAACCAAAACGATAATAGAAAAGAAACACTTGAATTCAACAAACTTCAGAAACGTCTGAGAAGAAATGTTGGAAATGCCATCATTGACTACAACATGATCGAAGAGAATGATGTAGTAATGGCATGTATTAGTGGTGGTAAAGATTCATTTGCAATGCTAGACATTTTGCTACGTTTACGAGAAGCTGCACCTATCAAGTTTGATGTTGTGGCAGTAAACTTAGATCAAAAACAACCTGGGTTCCCTGAACATATTCTTCCTGAGTACTTTGAAACGCTGAACATTCCTTATTACATCGTAGATAAAGACACGTATTCAGTGGTTAAAGAGAAAGTGCCAGAAGGCAAAACAACGTGTGGCCTATGTTCTCGTCTGCGTCGTGGTACTTTATACTCATTCGCAGAGAAAATCGGCGCAACTAAGATCGCACTTGGTCACCACCTAGACGACATCGTTGAGACCATGTTCCTAAACATGTTCCACGGTGCGCGCCTAAAGGCTATGCCACCAAAGCTTCGTTCAGACGATGGTCGTAACGTTGTTATTCGTCCACTGACTTACTGTCGTGAAACGGACCTAATCAAATACGCTGAGCACAAAGAGTTCCCAATCATTCCTTGTAACCTATGTGGCTCTCAAGAGAATCTACAGCGTCAGAACATTAAAGCGATGCTGATCGATTGGGATAAGAAAACGCCAGGTCGTGTTGAGAAGATTTTCAAGTCAATCCAGAACGTAAGTCCAAGCCAACTGGCTGACCGCGAGCTGTTTGACTTCGTGAACCTTCCACTAGACCGTAGTGAAGAACGCAAAGCGTACGAATTCGAAGAAGCTGAAATCTCATCTTCAAACATTGATGAGTCAATGTTTATCGACGTGACTAACATTTAGTAAGATGTTGGTCATTTTGTATTTGGAATAGCGCAACTCTAAATAAAAAAACGCCTCAAGCAATCCTTGAGGCGTTTTTTATAAGTTAAACTTGTCGCTGACTTAACCTCTCGAAAGGGTAGGGTCTAATGGACTCACGTAACCAGACGGTTTAAGAGCTAACACGTCACAGTTAATCTTGTCGATAACATGTTCCGCTGTATTGCCGATAAACACGGCCGATAAACCTGTACGGCCCGTGGTGCCCAGAATCACCATTGCAGCGCTGTTCTCAGACGCGACACGAGGAATTACGTCTTCTGGCAAGCCTTGCTCAACAACGGTTTGCTCCTCACACATACCATGCTTCTGACGTAGCGCCTTCATCGCAGTTAAGTGATGGCCGCGAACGGCATCAGTGTAAGACGTTGGATCAAACTCTGGCAATTCAATGGTGACATTTGCTGGCGTGATCGGATAGGCATTGACTAAGAAAGGCTGTGCCTCAAGGCGACCTGTTATCTCAAGCAACCGAGCAACCATTGCATCGTTTAATTCAATGTGAGCTTCTGTTTCTGAACCAACATGTACCGATGCGTAGATCTTCGCATCTTCTGGCCAAAAGTCATTTTTGACAAGAAGCACTGGGCTAGGGCACTTTCTTAATAGATGCCAGTCGGTTGGAGTGAAGATAACGGATTCTAAGGTATCGTGCTTACGAGTTCCTTTGATCAAAATGTCATGACCACTACTGTATATTTCAGCGATAATCGCTTCATAAGGGCGGTTATGCCAAACCACTTCAACATTGAATTCGATAGAATCATCAAGGTAAGGTTCTGCGACTTTGTTCATCCAGATTTCACGCTGATGGATCACACCTTTGCGCATTGCATCTCGTTCATCAATCGAGAGCATAGAGGTCATTTCATACGAAAAATCGTAAATTGACAAAAAGAAAGTGATGTGGCTTGTTGAAGTGCTTTTCTTGGCAAGTTGGATAGCACGAGCTAGGGCGGGTTGCTCGTCGTGGTTAATGTCTGCGACAACTAAAATTTTGCTATAAATACTCATAACTAAGCCTACTTTTTAGACCGAACATATAAATAATGTAGCGCAGTTATGGAGAGATTAAGAGAAATATAGGAGGTTTTGAGGAAGAAATATGATGTAGCTCATCATTGAACTACATCATTGATATCTAAACTATTCTTTTGATACGCCAGCAAGTTCCATCAGCGCATCGTGATCTTCGATAGTGATGTATTTCCCTTTCACGCTTAAGATGTCTGATTTCTGGAAGCGGCCTAATAGTCGACTGATGGTTTCAACGGTCAGACCAAGGTAGTTACCAATATCGCCACGAGTCATCGTTAAACGAAATTCTCTTGGACTGAAGCCACGTTGAGAGAAACGAGTCGAAAGGTTATAAAGGAAAGCAGCAAGACGCTCTTCGGCATTCTTTTTAGAAAGAAGCAGAATCATCTCTTGGTCACCTTTGATCTCGTTACTCATCAGGCGCATAATTTGCTGGCGCAATTTAGGCATTTTTCCTGATAGGTCATCCAGAATATCATATGGAATTTCACATACCATAGACGTTTCTAGTGCTTGTGCAAAGCTAGGGTGTACGTCACCAGTAATTGCATCGAAACCAACAAGATCACCCGCTAGGTGGAAGGCAGTAATCTGCTCATCACCTTGCTCGGTTATTGTATAGCTTTTGATCGTACCAGAGCGAATAGCATAAAGAGATTTAAGCTCGTCACCGGCTTTAAATAATTCTTGGCCTTTTTGAATAGGCTTCTTTCTTTCTATGATCTGATCAAGTTGATCGAGTTCAGATTCATTCAAAGTAAATGGAATACAGAGCTGGCTAATACTACAATCCTGACAGTGGATTGCACAGCCACCAGACTGAACACGTTTCGTCACAGGCTTTTCTGAAATCATAACAATCTTTCACTATTTGATATACGTCAATATTTTACCACTCCTCGATCCAGTTGGGTAGTAAAAAAACGGTATTATAGAACTGGCTATACGGTATAGATAATAAGCTGTAGCGCCATAAATCCAGTATAAAAGCCGTACATGAGGATTAAAATTGCACCCAATTGGCGAAATAAATCAGATTGTTGCAATTTCTTGAGAAAATTCACGCCCATACCCACCGTTAACATCGCAGGCAGTGTACCTAAACCAAAAGCAAGCATAATACCGGCGCCGTTGTACCAGCTTCCTGATACGGCCGACCAAGTTAGCATTGAATAAACAAGACCACATGGAAGCCAGCCCCAGATAAAGCCAAATGGCAACGCATGGCTAGGGTGCTTTAATGGGAGAAATGATTTTCCTACAGGCGAGATATAACGCCATAGCTTCTGTCCTATTTTTTCGAAGAACAGTAAGCCGAACCACCATTTACCAATACACAAGCCTAAGAGAATCATAAAGCAGGCAGCAAACAAACGAAGCCATTCGAGCAAAGCATTAAAAGCACTGAGCTCGCCAATCGAAGAGATCGCACCGCCAATCAAGCCCCCAGTGACAGCATAACTGGTTAGCCGCCCGAGGTTATAAAGTAGGGGAATAACAGGAGAAGGTTTACTTGTACCAATCGAAAGAATCGACGCAATACCACCACACATTCCCATGCAATGGCCTGCGCCGATCAACCCAACGACAAAGGCTCCAATCCAATCAGGTGTCATCGTTCTTTTTACCTGATTCAGTTTGGCTTTCTATGTGAACATGGCTTGCTGTAGAAATCGGTGTTGTATCGCCTGCTTTCTTTTTAGTAACAGTTTTCATGTCAGAACCAGATTGTTTATTCGCGACAGGTTTGTTATCAGAATGGCTATTAGCGTGAGTGTCTTCATCAAACAGAATATTGTGGCCTTGGCGCTCAAGGTCTTCAAACTGCTCACTCTTCACTGCCCATAGAAAGATGCCAACTGCGATACACACAAGCACGATCGCGATTGGAATGAGTATGTATAAACTTTCCATTATGTACCTTGTTCTTTTAAAAGCCTTAACGAGTTAGACACGACAATAATAGAGCTAGCAGACATGCCAACAACGGCAATGTATGGAGCAACCAAACCTGCGATAGCCAATGGAAGAATAAGCAGGTTATATCCTAATGACCAAGCTAGATTTTCACGGATTATCTTACGCGTTTTTAATGCCAAAGTACGTGATTTAAGTAATCTATCGAGCTTATCTCCCAATAACACCATATCCGCAGAGGCTTTCGCCACATCTGTGCCGCCGCCCATAGCTACGGAAAGGTGAGCGCCCGCAAGAATAGGAGCATCGTTAATACCATCGCCAACCATCATTGTAATGTCGCTTGTATCTCGAGAGTTCAGGTAAGCAAGCTTATCTTCAGGTTTCGCGTTCGCTACAATGTCAGCAATACCAATCTCTTCGGCAACAGGCTTAGCGTTAATCAAAGAGTCGCCTGTGAGTAACGTCGTTTTGATTCCCGCTTGTTTAAATTGCTTAATAAACTCGATGCTTTCTTTACGAATGGGATCTTCATAAGTGAATGTTGCGATATGGCGACCGGACAGAGACAAGTAAATACCATTACTTTCCGATGGCTGAACTTCACCTAGAATGAATTCACTACTACCTATTGCCACTTCTAGACCGTTCCACACACCAGTAATACCTGAGCCAATCACGTTATTGACAGACTCTACTTCGATACCATCTGAAAGATAAGTCTTGAACGCTTTCGCAATAGGGTGGTTAGCATGTTGCTCCAGGCTCGCCGCTACTTTCAGGCAGGTGTCTTTATCAAGTTCAGCGAAGGTTTCAATTTGGCTGATACGAATATCACCTTCGGTTAAGGTACCCGTTTTATCTATGATCAAGTGATTCACTTTGCACAAGGTTTCAAACACATGCCCTTTACGCAATAAAATGCCCAAGTTCCCCATACGAGAGGTCGAACAGGTAATCGCCGTCGGTGTTGCAAGTGATAGAGCACAAGGACAGGTTGCAACAAGCACCGAAAGCATGATCCAGAAAGCGTCTTCTGGTCGAGTTTGGTGCCAGTAGAACCAAGTACCAAATGAAATAACTAAGATAACCGCAACAAAGTAACGAGCCACCACGTCAGCAATTTCAGCGATGCGAGGTTTAGACAATTGCGCTTCATCTTGCAGGCGAACGATATTGGAAATCACCGAATTCGCTTTTGATGTCATCACTTCCAATTTAAATGACTCATCACCATTCAATGTACCAGCAAAGACCGTGTCGCCTTCGTTTTTGACCACATGGATAGATTCGCCAGTCAACATCGATTCATCGATATGAACTCTACCAGACAATACTTTGCCATCGGCAGGAATGTGTTCACCCGGAAGAACGCGAATTTGGTCGCCAACTTTTAAGGTTTTTACCGGAACTTGTTCGCCATCTAACGTTGTTGCCATAGCAGGAACAAGCTTAAGCAAGTTACCACTAGCGGCGGCTGCCTTGCGACGCGCGCGCATTTCTAAGAATCGACCAAGCAATAAAAAGAACGTGAACATCGAAATAGATTCGAAGAATACTTCACCTTGTTCAGTCACCGTTGCGACCAAGCTTGCAACGTAAGCAAACAACAGAGCGATCGACACAGGGACATCCATACCCAATATTCGGCCTTTGATACTGCGCCATGCATTGATATAGAAAGGCAATGCAGAGTAGAGCAGAACCGGTGTAGCAAAGATCAAGCTCACCCAACGAAAGTAACTTTTGAATTCAGGTTCAAGGTTGCCAAAGACTTCGAGGTAGAGTGCAACTGCCAGCATCATGACTTGCATGGTTGCCAGCCCAGCAACACCAAGGCGATACAAGTAGTTTTTCATCGAACGATGGTAGGCCGCTTCTTGTTGGTCCGCTTCGAAGGGTGCGGCTTTGTAACCAAGGGTGTGGATTGCCGACAACAGCTCGCTCAGTTTAGCCTGAGTATTGTCCCAACTAAGCAGAGCGCGGTTGGTCGTAGTATTAACCCGAATGCTGACAACGCCAACTTTCGAAGAGACTTGCTTCTCAATCAGCCACGCACAAGCGGCACAAGAGACCCCTTCAAGTGACAATGTCACCTCAGAGGTATTTTCAGAGTTACGAACGAACTCTAGTTGAACATCTTCATTGTCATAATGAGTGAGTGCCAGAAGTTGCTCTGGCACTAGATCAGCTTTTTCTGCTGGAGCGGTGCGGTATTGGTAATAAGAAACCAAACCGCTATCAATGATTGTCTGAGCTACGGTCTCGCAGCCCGGACAACACATCTTACGAGTCGACCCTAAGATCTCGACTTTAAAATCCGTTTCCGCTGGTACATCTTCACCGCAGTGATAACAGGATTCACACATAAGCTTTTTAGTTCGTTAGTTGAGTAGGAGTTTCGATAGGAAAGTTCATGCGGCCTTGCAATAGCCACTTAGAATCATGCGGCATCAATTCAATAAACCATGGGCCTTGCATTTCGTGGTCCAGAGTCAACGTATAGTTGCCTTTCGCGTCTGCTGTTAGCAGTTTAGTAAAATCACGGTCAGGTAGCGTTCTGTGAACGAACATCGCGTTAATTGCTGGGAAATGCTCAAGCTCACCTTTGTTTAACGTAACGATAACTGAATTGCCTTTCTCGTTAATGGAAGCGGAGAGGCCAAGCTCTTTGGCAATATTTACTTTTGAAATGTCGACATTAATACCTTTACCTTTCTTATAGTAATCTTCAGTCACAACGTGAACTGAATGGTTGGTCAGTATCGCGACTCGAACCAACGTTAGCATAGAAACGCCAACGGTTAGGAAGAGCAAAAACCACGGCCAAAACTGCTTATACCAAGGTTGTTCCATATTATTACTCTCAATATACATCATGAAATTAAACTAATTTTTACAAGCACTTAAGGTTACAACTGTAAAAGAAAGACAGCCCCTTAAGAAGGGCTGTTATTATTATGTTACTCTTTATCTGAGTTACTGAGACTCCAGACGTAGGCAGAGATAAGCTGAACCTTATCCTCACCGAGGATATCCTTCCAAGCCGGCATCACACCTGAACGACCGTACATAACGGTTTCAGTGATTTCAGCACGTGAATCACCGAACAACCAATCGCGATCGGTTAGGTCAGGGGCACCAACAGCAGGATTACCTTTGCCATCGGTACCATGACAGGCAGCACATACAACAAAACGTGCTTTACCCGCTTGTGCTTCACGAGCGTTCACACTACGTCCAGAAAGGCTAAGCGTATAGCTAACCACTTCTTTAACGCCTTGCTCACCAAGTGCATCTTTCCAGCCAGGCATTTGACCAACACGCCCCTGCATGATAGTCGTCACGATAGCTTGCGGTTCACCACCATATAGCCATGCGGCATCAGTTAGGTTAGGGAAACCTTTCTGACCACGTGCATCAGAGCCGTGACACTGAGAACAGTTTTGTAGGAACAAACGTTGGCCCACTTTAATTGCATCAGCATCTGATGCAATGTCAGGGACAGAACGTAGGCCATTTTCGTCGTGAGCCAGTTTTCTGAATGCTTCACCAAAGTAGGTGTCGGCATCATCAAGTTCTTTCGCGTATGCGTCTAACTGTTTGTTTGCTTGCGCAGCAGCGATTGCAGAGCGAGACTCTTCTACACTACGAACTGTTTGGTTTGAACTCGTCCAACCTAGTAGACCTTTAAAATTGCCAAGGCCTGGGTATAGAGCTAGATAAACAGCTGCAAACACAATGGTGCTAACGAAAAGGTATGTCCACCATTTAGGTAGTGGGTTATTAAGCTCACGAATACCATCGTATTCATGGCCCATGTCATGACCTTCTTCTACACCTGTTTTATCGTTGGAACACCAACGAAGTAAGGCTGCACAGCCAATCAACGTACCGATTGTGATGACTGTTATCCAAATACTCCAGAATGTACTCATTACTTCGTCACTCCTTGATTTTTATCTTTCGCAGGTGCTTCATCAGCGAACACTAGGTTTGCATCTTCGTCGAAGCGCGACTTACGATTTTTACCGAAAGCCCACCAAACGATGCCGATGAAACAAGCAAAAATAGTAACAGTCCAAACACTTTGAAATGTAATAATGTCCATAATTATTCCCTATTTCATTGCGTGACCAAGCGATTGAAGGTAAGCGATGATTGCATCCATCTCTGTTTTTCCTTCAACATCTTGTTTAGCGTTAGCAATTTGTTCATCTGTGTAAGGAACACCAAATTGATTGCGGAAGAGTTCAAGCTTCTGTTGAGTCAATTTGCCATCAAGTACATTCTCAGCAAGCCATGGGAAACCCGGCATGTTTGATTCAGGAACAAGTTCACGAGGGTCGATAAGGTGAACACGATGCCACTCATCAGAATAACGCTCACCAACACGCGCTAGATCAGGGCCAGTACGCTTAGAACCCCATAGAAATGGGTGCTCCCAAACACTTTCGCCCGCTACAGAGTAGTGACCGTAACGTTCGGTTTCAGAGCGGAAAGGACGAATCATTTGGCTGTGACATACGTTACAACCTTCGCGGATATAGATATCACGACCTTCCATTTCTAGAGCAGAGTAAACACGTAGATTGTCTACAGGTTCAGTTGTCTGCTTTTGGAAAATAAGCGGGGTAATTTCGACTAAAGCACCAAAACTGATAGCAATAACGATTAAAATCGCCAGTAGACCGACGTTCTTCTCTACCAACTCATGGCGATTATTTGAATTTGAGCTCATTCTCAATCTCCTTAAGCCGGTTGAGGGATAGCTTTAAGGCTATCTTTAGGTGCTGAAATCGTTTTGTACGTGTTGTATGCCATTAAGAACATACCAAATAGGAAGATGAAACCACCTATGAAACGTACAAAGTAGAACGGGTAAGATGCTTCTACAGATTCAACGAAACTGTAAGTTAATGTACCGTCAGAGTTAACTGCACGCCACATCAGACCTTGCATCACACCTGAGATCCACATTGCGACAATGTAGAAAACCGTACCAATCGTTGCTAACCAGAAGTGAACATTGATCAGAGATACAGAGTACATACGCTCTTGACCAAATAGTTTAGGAACTAGGTGGTACACCGAACCAATAGAAACCATTGCAACCCAACCTAACGCACCAGAGTGAACGTGACCGATAGTCCAGTCCGTGTAGTGAGATAGTGCGTTAACCGTTTTGATTGCCATCATTGGGCCTTCGAAAGTCGACATGCCGTAAAATGATAGAGAAACGATGAGGAAACGTAGGATTGGGTCGTAACGTAGCTTATGCCACGCACCAGATAGAGTCATAATACCGTTGATCATGCCACCCCAAGACGGAGCGAACAGAACCAAAGACATAACCATACCTAGAGATTGAGTCCAGTCAGGAAGTGCAGTGTAATGTAGGTGGTGAGGACCAGCCCAAATATACAAAGACACAAGCGCCCAGAAGTGAACAATCGACAAACGATAAGAGTAAACAGGACGACCCGCTTGTTTAGGAACGAAGTAATACATCATACCTAAGAAACCTGCTGTCAATAGGAAGCCTACCGCATTATGTCCGTACCACCATTGCACCATTGCATCGACCGCGCCGGAATAAATCGAGTACGATTTAAACGCAGACACAGGAACAGCTAGGCTGTTAACGATATGCAACACAGCAACCGTGATAATGAAAGCTCCGAAGAACCAGTTTGCTACATAAATGTGCGATGTCTTACGCTTAATCATGGTTCCAAAGAACACGACCGCATAAGCTACCCACACAAGCGTAATAGCAATATCGATTGGCCATTCAAGTTCTGCATATTCTTTACCTGAGGTTAAACCTAACGGTAAAGTAATTGCAGCGGACAGGATAATCGCTTGCCAACCCCAAAAGGTGAAGGCTACGAGAGGGCCACCAAAGAGACGCGTCTGACAGGTACGTTGCACAACATAATATGATGTTGCAAACAGCGCACTTGTACCGAACGCAAAAATAACCGCATTAGTATGCAGGGGACGTAAACGACTGTACGTCAGCCACGGCGTATCAAAGTTTAGCTGTGGCCAAACTAATTGAGCGGCAATCAAAACACCAACGCCCATACCGACAATACCCCACAAAATTGTAACGAGGGTAAATTGACGGACGACCGTATAGTTGTAGTTTTGTTCAAGCTGCTTTTCTTGGCTCATTTGCATGCTTCCAATTTCTTATTTACTACACTTTACTTCCAACACGACTCACGTCGTAATGCCACCCAAATTAGAAAAGGAAATTCAGCCTATTCAGGGCTTTATTTCCACTTGCTGATTTTAAAAAAAAGTGGCATTTTCAACGGGACACTATACTTGAGTTAACAAATTAATGACAGAGTAGTAACCTTACGCTTGGTCAGGAATTGAAATTTTATTTAAAAACTTTGAACTTTGTTACAAGGAGTAAGGATTAAAATGGCAGCGCAAAAGCTAACAAAAGGCAGGCTTGTACAAATTATCATCATGCTGGTTATTTTAATAGCTGTATTTACTTGGAGAACAGTGACATACAATAGTGACAAAACAATAGACTGTATAATGTCAAAACCCTGCCAACTTAATATTGATGAGCATAATATTTCAGTTGTGGATGATAAGGCTGGTTATTTAATTGAAACATCTGAAACGGGCATCTTCATTATTAGTGTCGATGGGAGCGGTATTTTGGCTGAGCGAGACGAGTCAAGCTGGAGCATAAAAACCAATGATAAGAATTCCTTAGTAACAGTTACATTTCCACAACAGATAATCACGTTTTCAATAAAGCTATCTAAAGAGTAACCAAGAGAGAACTGAGGCTATTTTGATAGAAACTTGCACTAAAACAGGGTTTTGTTGCTTAATTCAGATAGAAGACATGCCTGGTCCATAGTTGCCTAATTCTTAAACAATGCACTGAGTTT
>NZ_CANLBV010000080.1 GCF_947488985.1 uncultured Vibrio sp. | reverse complement strand
TACCTTTAACGATCAAAGTTAAAGGTTACGACGTTTATTGAAAGGATTGAATGAGTCGATTTAAAGACGCTTACATTAAAAAGGCTCCTCAAGTGAGGAGCCTTTTCTATATCAGGGTATTTTAGTCTCTGAATTTAGTTAATCAAAGCCGAGCGGAGTAGGTTAAGCCTCTACTGTAACTTTAGAATCGCCGACCTTTTTAAGAGCAGCATAACTAAAGCCAGTGACCGCCGTACCTGCTGCAATCGCCACTAGGTACATAAGTACCGGGGAGATAGCACCCGGGATCAGTAGCACAAACAAGCCACCGTGTGGAGCCATAAGCTGTGCGCCGAACATCATGGATAGAGCGCCCGTTAGTGCACCGCCCGCCATACAAGCAGGGATAACCCGCATTGGGTCTTTCGCGCCGAATGGGATAGCACCTTCAGAGATAAAACATAGACCAAGCACGAATGATGCTTTACCCGCTTCACGTTCACCGGCGTCAAACTTATCTTTCACTAGGAAAGTGGCAAGACCCATACCTAGAGGTGGAACCATACCGGCCGCCATGATGGCCGCCATTGGTGCGTAAGTTTGTGACGCCAGTAGACCAACACCAAAGGTGTAAGCCGCCTTGTTGACTGGACCACCAAGGTCGAAACACATCATGGCACCAAGAACCACGCCCAGAAGAATCGCGTTAGACGTTCCCATGTTGTTTAGGAAAGTTGTCATTGCACTCATCACGCCAGAAACAGGACCACCGACGATGTAAACCATCACAAGACCTGTGAACAAACTCGCGATAAACGGAATGATCAGGATTGGCTTAAGGGCTTCCATAGATTGTGGAAGTTGAACTTTGTCGGCAATGAACTTAGCAGAGTAGCCCGCAATGAAACCTGCTGCAATACCACCTAGAAAACCAGCACCTGTTGAGCTAGCCAGCATACCGCCGATTAGACCTGGAGCCAGACCCGGACGGTCAGCAATTGAGAAGGCAATGAAACCAGCCAGCACAGGGATCATCAGTGCGAATGCAGAACCGCCACCGATGGTCATTAGAGCTGCGGGCAGAGAACCTTCTTCTTGGAACGCTTCGATACCAAATACAAAAGAGAGGGCGATGATCAAGCCGCCAGCCACTACTACCGGAAGCATGTGAGAGACACCGGTCATTAGGTGCTTGTACACGCCTTTCTTCTCGTCAGCAGGCGCAGAATTTGAAGAAGCTGTGTGTTGGTATGTTTTAGCTTCTGCGAACGCTTTTTCCATCTCTTGCTTTGTTTTCTTCAAAGCAGGACTTGTCGTTGTTTTGTAAAGCGCTTTGCCGTTAAAACGATCCAGTGGAACGTCGATGTCTGCGGCGATGATAACTAGGTCAGCGTCTGCGATTTCTTGGTCAGTCAGTTGGTTTTTAGCCCCGACCGAGCCGCGAGTTTCCACTTTGATTTGGTGACCTAGGCGTTTGCCTTCTGCTTCAAGCGCTTCAGCCGCCATGAAGGTGTGTGCAACACCTGTTGGGCAAGCCGTAATCGCAACGATCTTTTTGCTGCCTGTACCAGTAACTTCCACTGTAGTCTCAACTTGAGAAGCGTCTAATACCGTTGCCTCTGCTGCCGCTTTCTCTAGAAATGCTTTTGCATCAGTAGTGCATTCAGAGATAGCCGCTTGGTACACTTTCTTACCGACAAAACGTGTTTTATCAACGTTTGTGTTAGCTGCGATAATCACAACGTCACTGCTGTCGATAGCGTCTTGTGATACTGGCGATTCAGGTAGCACGCTTGATTGACATTCAATAGCGGCGTTCCAACCCAGTACTTTTGTCGCTTGTTCTAACAAGCCCGCGGCGATGATGCTGTTTGCTACGCCACTTGGGCAAGCTGTGATAATGGTAATATTCATAATAAACCTTTTGTCCTATTTGCTTGTGTCTAACTGGCGAGTTGGAGCACTAAGCGCCTGTAATTGGATATTTTGTCGTACTGAATCCAGCTCTTGTTGGCTGGTGATGCCCACGCCTACCTGTGAAACGGCGAGAGCAGATAGGGCGGTTGCGAATTTAATAAGTTCTGGTTTTGGCATCTGTTGCATGTGACCCCAACATAGGCCAGCAACTAAAGTGTCGCCTGCGCCTACTGTGCTCACCACTTGCATACGCGGTGGCTTGGCATGTAACCAGTCACCTTGGTTTAGCCACATCACGCCTTCTGCGCCAAGTGATACCACAATGTTATCAATGCCTTTTTCACTAAGGGCTTGGCCCGCGTGTTGACATTGATCGCGTGTGGTTAACTCTGTATCGAATAGCTGAGATAGCTCTTCATCGTTTGGCTTGATCAACCATGGCTGTGCATTGATACCGGCTTTAAGTGCGTCTCGGCTGCTGTCGAACAACACTTTTTTGCCTAGCTCACGTAAGCGCTGTACCCAAGAAGCGCAAAGCTCTGGTGATACGCCTTGTGGCAAGCTTCCAGCAACCACGAAGTAATCGTGCGTTTCAGCCAGTTCCAACAAGGTTTCTTCAAACGCTTTAATCGCGCCAGCATCAACCGGAACGCCTGGGAAGTTGATGTCACTGACTTGCCCTGAGTTCTCGACTAACTTCACGTTGATGCGAGTAGCACCGTCAACGCGGATAAAGCGGTCAGTTGCGCCTATCTGTTCAAACAGTTGACAGAATGCTTGTTCGTTATCACGGCCAAGAAAACCTGTCACGGTTACTTTAGCACCAAGCTCTGAAAGTACTTTGGCTACGTTAACGCCTTTGCCCGCTGCATGTAGAGAGCCTTTGTTTACTAGGCTAACTGAACCTACATTTAGTGCGTCGATAGCACCTGTCAGATCTAGGGCTGGGTTGAGTGTGATAGTAACGGCTTTGATTTGTTTATCAGACATATTAACTCCTTAACCTTCACCAAGACCGGAAGCGATGGCTTTACCAATCGATTCAAGCGCTTGAGATGCATCTTCACCTTCAGCAACAAACTGAAGCTGGTGGCCATGTTTAACGCCAAGAGCGATAACTTTCATCAAGCTCTTTGCATTCACTTCTTTTCCGTCGCCATCTAGGTTTGAAACGCGGATTGTTGATTCGAATTTCTTCGCTTCAGCAACCAGCATTGCGCCCGGACGAGCGTGTAGTCCGTGTGCGTTTTTGATTTTGAATACTGCGCAGTTGTCATCGCCTTCAGATGCTGTTGAAACCGCTTCACCTTTTAGGAGGCCAATTACTTGTGCAACGTCAGCTGTTAACAGTTGTTGCTGTTTACCTTCGAAAACCATCTTGCTTAGGTTCGCCAGAATTGATTGGTGTGCGCTGTTACAAGCGGCGAATGCTACCAATGCTTTCACTGGTGTGCCTTCATACTCACAATGGTTTGCTGTTGAAACAAACGAGACGCCAGTGCGCGTTACGCCTTTATCACTGCCCAACAACCACAGGCCGTGGCCTAGGTGAGTCGGTGTTTTCGTTACTAGGTCAGCAACGAATGCGTTGTCTGTGCAACCTGTGTTCTTAAGTAGGCCACCCGCAACTGCCGATATTTGAACCATGTCGCTTGCAGGGAACAGTAGTTGAACCAAAGAAGCGTCTAGGTCTGCTTCTAGTTGAACTTCGCCATTAAGTAGGGCGATGATTTCGTCTTCTGATTTCGCTTGCTTTAATTTCTCTTCAACACCGTCTGCCGCAAGAACCTTTGTTAGCTGCTTAAGGATGCTTAAGTGCTCGTCAGATTTCGCTGCAATACCAATTGCTACGTAAACACGGTTACCGTCTGCCCAGTCAATACCTTCCGGGAAGTGGTGTACGGCTACGCCTGTCTCTTTTACTAGGCTACGCGTGTCAGTGGTACCGTGAGGAATCGCGATGCCGTTACCTAGGAACGTAGAGTTCTGGTTTTCACGGTTCAGCATTCCTTTAACGTAGCCAGAGTCAACTAGGCCTTTCGCGGTTAGGTCGCCAGCAATGTTCTGGATAGCTTTGAATTTGTCATCGGCCGTTTGACCAAGAGTGATGTCAGATTTTGATAATTTAAGCATGGTGCCTCTTTAGCGTATCGCTTGAGAATTTGTGTATCGCTACGATTCAGTCTAGAGCAAGATTTATGGAGCTTAATTCTTTGCTTTCTCTTTGTTTTATCTTAGCTGAATCGGTTCAGCATTCAGTGTAAAAAAATTCAGCAAAGCCGATTTTGGTTTTCAAAATAGTTTTGCTGCGTGTCGTCATTCCAGTTTCGTTAATAACGAGAAGTTGGATCACGACAAATGACGCTCAATCCATACAAAAGGATGATTGAAGTCACTTTTCAGATTTTGCTGAATCCTTTCAGCTTTTATACTGAATCGATTCAGCATATAATTCAACTAATCCAAGGATCAGAAGATTGGTTATATGATCCTACGCACAAAATACAGGTCACCCATATGACACTAGATGAAATTGCCAAACTAGCCGGTGTATCGAAAACCACAGCCAGCTATGTGATAAACGGCAAGGCGCAGAAATACAGAATCAGTGAGAAGACTCAGCAGAAAGTAATGGCAGTTGTCGACGAGTATAACTATCGTCCAGACCATGCTGCTTCGTCGCTGCGTGCTGGTAATAGCCGTTCATTTGGTTTGATTATTCCTGATCTGGAAAACAGCAGTTACGCGCGTTTAGCAAAATTGATAGAGCAGAACTCACGTAAAGTGGGCTATCAAATCCTAATTGGTTGCTCTGATGATGACGCTGAAACCGAACGTAAAGTAGCAGAAGCGTTGGTGAGTCGTCGTATCGATGCCTTGCTAGTGGCGAGCTCAATGCCAGACGCCAATGAGTTTTATCTGAAGCTGCAAAACTCAGGCACACACGTCATTGCGATTGACCGTCCGTTGGATGATGAGCACTTTGCCTGCGTGATCAGTGAAGATTTCGAGGCTGCATTTGAGCTGACGCATTCGATTCTTGATGACAGTATTCACAGTGTTGGTTTGATAGGTGCACTGCCTGATTTAAATATCTCACGCGAACGTCAATTGGGTTTTGAAGCGGCAAATAAAGCGCATACTCAACAAACAGGGCTAACCGAAAACAAGCCGATGGTTGTGGGCTATGGTGAACACTTTGATAGAGAATCAGGGCGTAAAATCTTGGAGGAGTGGATTGCACAAGGTACCGTTCCGGATGCGATCGTCACCACCTCTTATACCTTATTAGAAGGGGTATTAGATGTGGTGTTAGAGAAACCAGAGTTGGTCAGCACGGTGAAACTGGCAACCTTTGGTGATAACCGCTTATTGGATTTCTTACCTTTCAAAGTCCATTCACTGCCACAGCAATTTGAAGTGATTGCCGACAGTGCTTTCGCGTTAGCACTAAATGCATCGGCTAAGCGTTACCAAGCGGGTATTGAGCTAGTGTCGAGACGCTTAGTAAAACGAGATTAAACACGGTTATTCAGTAAATTGGTTAGCTGAAGCCTCGCGTTTCGCACGAACTTGTATTTAGCTCGAACTTGTATTTAACCCGAACTTGTATTTAACCCGAACTTGTATTTAACCCGAACTAAGCAATAAGCCCATTTCAACAATAGCAATCATGCCGAGCAACAGGGATAACACCTTCCAAAATTGGATTGGGTTTCGATTGATCAACGGTTGTTTGGCTTTGCGTTTTACCAAATTCTGATTCGGTGTGTAAAGATCTGATACGAAATCCCCCAGCACTAGATGACGTTCGCTCGGTGATTCCGCGCAGGCTTTTTGCAGAACTAAATCAACCCAAGCTGGTATATCGGATCGCTTTTGGGTGAGTGGCTGGTATTGCCATTGATGGTGACGGGTTTGCTTGAGCGACTGCGCGTCCATTTTAGAATAGGGCAGTTGGCCTGTGAGCATCTCATAGCCAATCACAGCGATAGAGAACAGATCTGAGCTTGTGGTTGCCGTATTGTGCTTGATGGTTTCTGGTGCGATGTAGTTCACCGCACCTAACGGTGTCGGGTCTTTCTCTATGTGTTCTCTCTCTTCAAGCCCCCTGATTAATACAGCCCCAAGGTCAATAATTTTTATCTCACCGTCACGCTGTATCATGATGTTTTCAGGTTTTAAGTCTCTGTGCACCATGTCTGCTCGTTGTAATACTCGAATGCCTTGAGTGACTTTATCGAGTATTTCACGCACTTGTTTTAGTGAGGGAGTTGGGTTGTCGTACATCCATTGTCTTAGGGTGATACCCTCTACGCATTCACAAATTTGGTATAAAAAGTTTGAATGTTCGGGAGTTGGGTACACTTTCATTACGCGCTTGTTGTTTAGCAAGATGCCTGCCCATTGTTCATTAAAGAATGCGCTGAGCTGAGCTGGATCGTCCTGGTACTGGACAGAAGGGGCTTTTAGAACAAACTCGGCTTGCGTCTCTTTGTGTATAACTCGGTACACATGGCTTCTTGAACCCGCATAAAGAATCTCTAATATCATGAAGTTATCGATACTTTGCCCGATCTTTAAAGCAGGTGGAATCGCTCTGTTAGAAAGCTTTTCATGAAATTCGATTAACGATGGCTTTGGTAGGTGAGTGACTTCAATAATTAAGCAGCTGACGTTGTCTGTACTATTGTGACTAAGAGCTGTGTTGCAAATCGTTTGGGCCGCGCATTCAAAATCTAAGTTGGGTTGGTCGATGTGCTCTTTGAACGTATTGGGAGAGACAAATTCATGAACGCCATCGGAGGTTAAGATGAAGCGGTCATTCTTTTTTATAGGTAAGGTCTGATAGTCAACATTGAGTTGATTATCCATCCCGAGCGCTCTGGTTAGGTAGTGTTTTTGCCCAATATTTTTACGAGTATGATCTCGGGTTAACTGACGTAGTTCCCCCTCTCTCAATAAGTAAATTCGACTGTCGCCGACATGGAAGATGTGCGCGGTGTTCGATTTTAAAATCACACTGCTAAAGGTGGAAACCAGTGCGTTGTGGTTAATTTGTTGAGCGGGGTGAATATTGGAAAAAGAGCTATTGAACAGCCAAGCATTGAGAGACTTTAAGACTTTTTGCGCCGAACGCTGAATGCTCCAGCTTTGGGGAGTCGCGTAGTAGTCATCAATAAACTGCATTACGGTGGTGTGGCTGGCTTTTTGGCCGTGCTCACTGCAACTTGCCCCATCAGCGATACAAGCAACACTGCCTTTCAGCTCTTGCTCAACGCGAGTTTTAGGGTGCTTGACTATAATAGCATCTTGGTTTTCATCACGCCCCCCTTGATTCGAATACCCACCAAATTTCAGCGCAAGCTGATTGTTGGATTCTGGCACGATGGTTTGTACTTGGCTGAATGAAATGGTCATAGTTAGTCTCTTCTCGCTGGCGTTTAGGGATGATCTGAGTCTGTTAATCATTCTCCGAGAAAAGAACAAAAGCCCTAGTCAACCTAGAGCCCTTGAACGTGGCACCAAAGCGCTGATATAAGCCTTGGAGCTACTCCCGATTAATGATATTGATGCTTATCGTTAGGTTGGTGACTAATTTGAAACATTGATCATCGTGACGCTGCCATCGTCGTTGACTTCAGCAATTTGACCATTAGGCTCTTCCATGAACAGCAGCGTTATAAAGCCAAGTACGGCTGTGGCGGCAATCACTAGGAAGAACACTTGGTAGCTAACAAATGAAAGTACCGTTAGGTAAACCACTGCACCCACGTTACCGTAAGCGCCTGTCATACCCGCAATTTGACCTGTCATACGACGCTTGATGAGAGGAACGGTTGCGAATACGGCACCTTCACCTGCTTGTACGAAGAAAGAACACGCCATTGCAGCGACTACGGCTAACCATACCGGCCATGTGCTGTCTACTTGACCCATCGAAAAGTAACCTGCAGCAAGACCAATCGTTAGAATTAACAGGGTAGGCTTACGACCGAATTTATCTGAAATCCACCCACCACCTGGGCGAGACATTAGGTTCATGAAGGCATAAGCAGAAGCAACCATACCAGCAAGAACCGGCGTCAATTCAAAGGTTTCAGAGAAGAACAGTGGCAGCATAGATACAACCGCTAATTCAGAACCAAATGTTGCGAAGTACAGGACATTAAGTACCGCCACTTGTTTGAACTTGTATTGGTGGATCTCTGGCACTTCTTCTTTAAATACGTTTTTGTTTACTTTCCAAACTTGTGAAACTTCGTACACGTAAAGTGCAGCTAAACCTGCATACACAGAGTAAACCGCCATGTCAGACAACATGTTGATGTTGCTTGGCGACAGTTTCCATGTCAGCAGCGCGAGAGCGGCATACATAGGGATCTTCATGATAAGTAGGAAGAAAAAGTCACCCTTTGATGTCACTTCCATCGCAGTTACTTGAGCGGGTTTGAAGTAAGTTGAACCTTTAGGTGTATCCGTTACGTTTTTATAGAAGATAAACGAGAACGCTAAGCTCATTGCGCCCGTAATACCGACCGCATAACGCCAACCGTCTTCACCACCAAACGCTAGAGCTAAAGTTGGAAGTGTAAATGCCGCCGCTGCAGAGCCGAAGTTACCCCAGCCGCCGTAAATACCTTCAGCAGTCCCCAGTTCATTGTGTGGGAACCATTCTGAAACAAGGCGAATACCGACCACGAAGCCTGCACCAATAAAGCCAAGTAGGAAACGGGCGATTGCTGCTTGAATGAAAGAGTCTGCCAGTGCAAACATAAAACAAGGAATGGAACAGATAGCGAGTAGTGAAGAGTAGACCAATCTTGGGCCGTACCTGTCGGTTAGCATACCAATCGCGACACGCGCCGGAATGGTCAGTGCTACGTTGAGGATCAATAGTGTTTTGATCTCTTCAGTCGAAAGGCCAAGCGAAGTTTTCACCATTTGCAGTAGTGGAGCAAAGTTGAACCACACCACAAAGGTGATGAAGAAAGCCATCCAACTTAGGTGTAAGGTTTTCATCTTACCTGTAAATGAAAGCAGCGAAAATTTTGTGTTATCCATGGTTTAAATCCTTTAAATCTGGAAAATTACCTCGGTTTGAGCACCTGCGTTAGTTCCTAAATTAGAACGCATTATTTACTTAAACCGCTATGCCGATTTGCTGACGCTAGTGACGCTAGTGACGCTAGTGACGCTAGTGACGCTAGCGATGAGCGTGTCGACGTTACTCTTTGTCGATACTGTTTAGCGAGGTTACTGTTCATCGACGAGTTACTAACTGGCGATATCAAGCGGTGCCAGAACTTGAACTTGCTCTCCTTGCTTGCGAACCTCGAACCTCACGAGTTTTAGTTCTGGTTGTTCAAGACATGCGCCTGTTTCTAAATGGTAATGCTGCTTGTATAAGGGGGAAGCCACATAGGGCTCACCACTTAATGAACCAATAATACCACGTGACATGACATTGGCTTTGCCGATAGGGTCGTAATTAGAGAGTCCATACAGTGTGTCGCTGCGCTTGCAGTAAAAAATAGCCACTTGGTTATCCTCTACTTTGGCGCAGATCCCACCGTTTGGGGTTAAGTCCCGGGTACTGCATACGGTTGTCCAATTTTCCATGACTTTCTCCTAGTCGAAAAATGAGTTTTTATTTTTTGTTGATGAAACTGATGAAATTTATGAAACCTCAGTCACTTCGATCTGGTCTGCACTCGCGAGTTTTTTATCGCGTTGTGACTGCGCCGCAGAGTCTTCTTTCGGTTTAGGGAAACGTTGCTCGCGCTCTTTGATGAAAGAGAGGCTAGTGTCCATTTCTTCACTGTTGATGTAGTGCTGGAAGCGTTTCATCTTTTCAGGATTTTCAATGGTGGTTTTCCATTCACACTGGTATTTTTCAATGTTGAGCGCGATGTCGGCTTCCAGTTCTTCAGCAACGTTAAGCTTATCTTCAATCACCACTTGTTTGAGGTATTCAATACCGCCCTCAAGGTTCTCCATCCATACCGATGTACGCTGTAGGCGGTCCGCGGTGCGGGTGTAGAACATCAAAACGCGGTCGATGTATTTAAGAAGTGTGGTTTCGTCCAAATCATTGGCGAATAGGTCTGCATGGCGAGGGCGCATACCGCCGTTACCACAGATGTAGAGGTTCCAACCTTTGTCGGTGGCGATGACGCCAATGTCTTTCGATTGCGCTTCAGCACATTCACGGGTACAGCCTGACACCGCAAACTTGATCTTGTGTGGTGAACGCAACCCTTTATAGCGGTTCTCCAGTCGAATCGCTAAGCCAACACTGTCATCAACGCCATATCGGCACCAAGTGCTGCCGACACACGATTTCACGGTACGAACCGATTTACCGTAGGCGTGGCCAGTTTCAAAACCCGCATCAATCAGCTTTTTCCAGATGATAGGCAGTTCGTTGAGCTGTGCGCCAAACAAGTCGACACGCTGACCACCAGTGATTTTGGTGTAGAGGTCGAATTCTTTAGCGACTTCGCCAAGTACGATCAATTTATCTGGAGTAATTTCACCGCCAGCAATACGCGGCACCACAGAATAGGTGCCATCTTTTTGCATGTTGCCGAGGTAAATGTCATTGGTGTCTTGCAGTTCAATATGTTGATCTTCAAGGATGTAATCGTTCCAGTAGGAAGCCAGAATAGAACCGACAGCCGGTTTACATACAGTACAACCCAATCCATTGCCGTGAGAATCTAACAGTTCATCGAAGGTTTTGATTTTGTTTACACGGATGATGTCGGTCAGCTCTTGGCGAGAATAAGCAAAGTGCTCACAGATATCGTTAGAGACTTCCACACCTAAGTTACTTAGTTCACTATCGAGAACCTGTTTGGCAAGGGCAGAACAACCACCACAACCCGTTGAAGCATTCGTGGTTTCTTTTAGTGCCGCCATAGTGGTGCAGCCAGCAGAGACTGCTTCTTTAATATCGCCTTTGGTCACATCAAAACATGAACAGATCACAGCACTATCAGGCAGAGCTTCAACACCCATTGTAGAGTCAGAATCATCGGCCACATTAGGTAAAATCAGCACTGATGGGTTTTCAGGAAGGGGCATATCATTTTGCTTGATTTGCAGTAGTGAACCATACGCTTCTGCATCACCGACCAATACTGCACCGACAATCTTAGTGCCGTCAGCCGAGATGATCAGGCGCTTATAAATTTGTTCAATTTCATCGTTATAGGTATACGATTGAGCGCCTTTCGTCTTGCCATGCACTTCACCAATACTGGCAACATCGACACCAAGCAGTTTGAGCTTGGTGCTCATGTCTGCGCCGGTAAATTCAGCATCATCAGTACCATCAGAGACAATATGCGATGCTGCAATTTTGGCCATTGAGTAGCCCGGTGCGACCAAGCCGAAAATCTTGTTGTCCCAAAGCGCACACTCACCTATCGCGTAGACGTTATCGATATTGGTTTGGCAATGGTTGTTGATGACGATACCGCCGCGTTCGCCAATCTCTATATCAGAGCTTCTTGCCAGCTCATCTTGAGGGCGGATACCAGCAGAGAATACGATCATATCGGTTTCTAAATAGGTTCCATCGGCGAAGTTCATGCGGTAGCGAGCGTTTTCTCCATCGACAATTTCAGATGTCGCTTTTTCGGTATGAACTTGCACACCAAGGTCTTCAATTTTTCTGCGCAGTAGGGCACCTCCACCGTCATCTAATTGAACGGCCATCAGGCGCGGTGCGAATTCGACAACATGGGTTTCTAAGCCAAGGTTTTTGACTGCGTTTGCGGCTTCTAAGCCAAGCAGACCACCACCAATCACCACGCCAGACTTGCTGTCTTTGCTTGAAAGCTCAATCGCGTCTAAGTCTTCGATGGTGCGATAAACGTGACAATGTTCTTGGTCGTTACCGGGAATAGGGGGAACAAAGGGGAAAGAGCCCGTTGCCAAAATTAGCTTGTCATAACTTTCAACATGACCACTTTCAGTGATCACTTGTTGATTGGCCGTGTCTAGCTTGGCAACTTTCTCGTTTAATAAGTAGTTCACACCGTTGCTTTGGTAATACTCTTCACTAGTGAGTGACAGATCATCAGCACTTTTACCGTTAAAATAAGCCGTGAGTTGAACACGGTCGTAGGCCAGTCTTGGCTCTTCACTGAAAGTGATCACGTCGAACGCATCACTCTCTGATTGCAGTATGTTGTCGATAAACTTGTGTCCGACCATACCGTTACCCACAACGACGATTTTTTTCTTGCTCATAATCCATTCCTTATTCTCGGTTCCACTGTTACTAGCTGTTAATTTCTAGTATTTAGTTAGTGAATGCCGGGTTGAGGTTTTACTCAATTCATAATCATCAAGAAAGCAACAAAATGTTTTTTCCAGTCTGGTTTTTAGTTGAGCAAGGAGGGTGCCAAATTGAAATTTGATAAGATAAATAAAATTTAATCTTTATTTATCATTATTTTAAATTGAGTTGGCAAACGGTATCTAACCCTAAAGGGCTATGTGGTTTTTTTGTTAAATTGATGAAAATGAGCATTTGTGGTGCAACTTTCCGCAAGATGGTGCAAAAATTAAGTTTTTGATTGATTGAGGTTGGTTTGATTTGGTTGTTGATAGGTTAATTTAATTTAAGCTACTGTTTTTATTTGTTAAAGTTGGTGTTTTTTGGTTTTTGATTAAGTGGCGTGTTATTTGCTTTGTATTAATCATTGAAATTATGAATGATTAGGTGGAAATCGGATGACCAATGCAAACAGTGGCTGGATTAAATCGACATGTGCATATTGTGGTGTTGGGTGTGGAATAGAAGCGAGACCAACGTCATTAGGTAAGCTAGAAGTACGCGGTGACAAAGACCACCCCTCCAATTACGGAAAGCTGTGTACCAAGGGGATTGCGCTGGGTGATACCGTGACACCTTTGGGTCGACTCACACAACCCACTCAGTTTCAAGAGCAGCAACAAAAGCTTTTGGATTGGGAGCAAGCGACCCAGTTGGTTGCTGATCGGTTTAACCAAACCATAGAAGAGTTTGGTGCCGATTCTGTGGCGTTTTATGTGTCGGGACAACTGTTGACGGAAGACTATTACGTCGCCAATAAATTGATGAAAGGTTTTATTGGAAGTGGCAATATCGACAGCAACTCAAGGCTGTGTATGGCTTCAAGCGTGGTCGGCCACAAGCGAGCATTTGGTAGTGATACAGTCCCCATCTGCTATGAAGATTTAGAAGAGACCGATTTAGTGGTGATTACGGGCTCTAATTTAGCGTGGTGTCATCCTGTGCTTTTCCAAAGGTTAAGAGCAGCTAAGCAAGCGAACCCAAAGCTCCAAGTTATTGTCATTGATCCTCGCTACACCGACACGTGTGAAATTGCAGACCAGCATTTAGCGATTGAATCGGGCTCTGATGTCGCGTTATTTAATGGCTTACTTTCTTATATTGATGACCAAGATGCATTGGATGAGCAATATATTGATGATCATACCGAGGGGTTCCAACAAGCCATTCGCGCGGCAACCTGTTATCGCTACCAAAAGATGGGTTGGGGTGACAAGTGCGTACCAGAGATCACCGGTATCGAGGAACAAGCCCTAGTGAGCTTTTACCAAACTTTCGTGAGTAGCAAAAAAGTCATCACCATTTATTCGCAGGGTGTGAACCAATCTAGTCAGGGGTGTGACAAGGTTAACGCGATCATCAATTGCCACCTAGCAACGGGTAAAATTGGCAAAGTGGGTATGGGGCCTTTTTCTGTCACGGGGCAACCGAATGCAATGGGCGGGCGAGAGGTCGGTGGTTTAGCCAACACGTTAGCCGCGCACTTTGAGTTTGGAGATCCCCAATCGCATCAAACGGTGAGCGAGTTTTGGCAAACTGAAAACTTGGCAACCAAAGCTGGTTTGAAAGCGGTCGATCTGTTTGATGGCATGTTGGATGGCAAAATCAAAGCGGTGTGGATTATGGCAACCAACCCGGTCGTCAGCCTTCCGGATAGCGCAAAAGTGAGAGCGGCGTTAGAAGCATGCCCATTTGTTGTAGTGTCGGATTGCATTGCTGACACGGAAACCACACGCTTGGCTGATGTGGTGTTACCCGCTCAAGGTTGGAGTGAAAAATCGGGAACGGTCACCAATTCGGAGCGTCGTATATCGAGGCAGCGCCGCATATTGCCAAGCCCGGGCGAAGCTAAGCCCGATTGGTGGATGATTAAAGAAGTGGCTCAGAAAATGGGCCATCAGCATGCATTTGATTATCGCCATGAAGGACAAATATTTGAAGAGTATTGCCAGATGACGAGCCTTGGTAATGCTGATGGTAAACAGAGAGATTTGTGTTTGATTGGTTTAACCAAGCTCGACGACAAAGGTTACAGCGAATTGATGCCTCAACAATGGCCGGTACTAGCGCACCAACAAGATATCGTCAATCAGCGCATGTTTACCGATGGACAGTTCTTTACTGCTTCTGGGAAAGCGCAGTTTGTCGCGGTGGAACATGCTCAACCACTTACAGCTACCTCACCAGACTACCCACTGATCATGAATAGCGGGCGAGTGCGTGACCAATGGCACACCATGAGCCGGACAGGGCTCGCCTCATCACTGGGAGAGCATACCCCTGAGCCTTTCTTAGCCATTCACCCTGAAACGGCTAAGACATTTGGGTTAGATATTAGTAATAATCAGGCTAACCAAGTGGTTAAAGTGACAAGTGCTCAAGGTGAATCCCAAGCGCGTTTAGTGTTAACTCAAGAAATGCGTAAAGAGCAGGTGTTTATGCCCATTCATTGGAATGGAACGACGGCCAAAGACAGCAAACCTTGTGATTTAATCTTACCCAATACCGACTCCAACTCTGGTCAGCCTGAATTTAAACACACCCCTGTAATGATAGAGGCGTGCGATTATCGCAGCGAAGCGGCACTGATCAGTGATAGCGTGGTTGACTGTCAAGCGTTTGATTATTGGGTAAGGCAGAAAGTGGAGGGGGGCTTTTTGTACCGTATTTCATCGTCTAGTAATTCCATGGAGTTGGTGATTCAATTGGCAAACTTGATTGAATCTCAGCAAAACCAAGGCCAACATCGAGTGAAATCGGTGCACTATCATGGCAATAAATCTTACAAAAATTATGGCTCAGTGAAGATAGGAGAGTCGGGGGTTAAGCAAGCCTTTGTCGTGAATAGTCAACTGGAACAAACCAGTATTGACTGGCTGGTAGAATGCTTAACACAAGCAGTTGATGAGACGTTCGAAGCCGAGTTTTTGAGTGCATTGGCGAAGTAGTTATTACCTTTCACTCACCATACCTATAGCAAAAACGCCGACAATCATGTCGGCGTTTTTGTTGAGAATACGACTCTTAAGGTATGACAACTCATAGTCTGAATTGCGGCTCACTCATATATTGGAGCGTTTTCTGCATTTTGCAGAAACTATATGGAAAATTTCTGCTTTTGGTCATATTTGTTGCGAAGACAAGTAGGTAAGATTATGTTATTAAATGGTTTATTAGGCTTAGTCTGAAAGATTTAGATTGCTAGAAGGAATTTTTTCAGGGACAAAATGCAGAATTTTTCCGTCTAATATAGCTGTTATATGCTTTGAACTACCTGGCAGCCCAGTGGTACTGTTTTTATATACAGTTGTGAGTAGTGTTGTTAGAATGCGATAAAAATTTTTCGGACTTTAACAATAAAAAGGACATCAACATGATTTTAAATCACGTTTCAGTAGGTACTTCTGATGTAGCGAGAGCAGTTAAATTTTACGATTCGGTTCTTTCTACATTATTCATCAAACGTGCTCACTATATAGAAAATATTGCTGCTGCTTATGGTGAAAACTTTGAGTTTTGGGTTGGTAATCCTTGTGAGGGGAAAGCGACTTCAAGTAATGGTTCACATATAGCTTTCAATGCCCCTTCTAAAGAGTCTGTTGAACAGTTTTATACCACTGCAATTGAACTAGGTGGTACATGCGAAGGTAAGCCGGGTTTTAGACCTGAGTATGGTGAAAACTATTATGCTGCATTTATTCGAGATCTGGATGGAAACAAAATTGAAGCAGTCATAATGTAGCTTTAGCACGCATATAACAAAGCATTTAAGAGTGATTCGCAACGCTTGGCGTTTTCGCTTCGCTCAAGTATAGCCAAGCGCTGCTCACACCTTAATGTGGCGTTAGTTTGCAAAGGGCAGAAAAGCATTTTCGGTCTAAAAGCTGGCTCTGTGTCTTTGCTATTCACCTGTTCGTTTTCCAATCTTTATCATCGTAGTTCTCATCACGCGTAGTGAGTTTTTCGTTTAAGTGATTTACGCGTCATTCAATTCTTCTACGTTAGTAAGGTTCTTTTTTACAAGTTCTTTAGCGCTGCTTCTTTGGTGTTTTTAGGCAATCACATTTTTTCAAGGCTTGGCGGGTGTGGCAGTAAGCACCTTCGAAAGTCTTCTTTGCCAAGTTTGTTTGGTGATTGGGTTTGAATTTCGAACTATTCATTTTACTTGTGGGTTCAAAGCCAGTAGTTTTGTAACCAATTCAGCATCTTGGCACTAAGCCCTTGGCTTCATCGCGGTGGCAAACTAACAAATTGCTTAAGGCGGACTGCTAACGCTTGGCATTTTCAGTTCCAAATAGGTTAGTGATTAAGGTGTGTTGCTTAAAGTTAAGTGCGTGTTAGCAGCCACTTAGCAAGGCGTTAGAAATTTTAGGAAAACTTGGCTTACTAGTTTAAAGGACAAGAAAATTGGAGATTTTTGATTTAAAGAAAGTGTTTACTCCGGCGAAACCCGCTCGTGTTACCTTTGTAGAAAGGAAAAAATTTAATGATGACATGGTAACGGCACTCGAACTCCCTGGTAATCAGTTAATAGTATATGGGCATACAGGTTCCGGTAAAAGCACGTTGGTAGAAAACTTACTTCATCGAGTCTACGAGAAACAGATTACTACAAACTGTATGAAAGGAATGACATTTGAAGAAGTGGTAATAGATGCATTCGATGAGTTAGAAGAATTTTACGTAGATGAAATCACTAACAACATGAAGACATCTATTAATGGGCGTACACAGGCTAATTACTTAGCTATAAAAGCTCAAATTCAAGCCAGTATTGAGAGCGGGTAAGCTCATAAGCAAAAGCGTTATCTTCCTCCTCAACTCACACCGCAAAGATTGGCAAAACTACTAGGTGAAGCTGGGTACTGTTGGGTTCTAGAAGATTTTCACAAAATTGAGGGGGAAGAGAAAGAAAAGCTTGCTCAAATGATGAAAGTTTTCGTTAACTTGTCAGATAAATATGAAGACTTAAAAATTGTTGCTATCGGTGCTGTAAATTCTGCACGAGAGGTAGTTGAAACTGATGCCGAAATGAATACTAGAATTTCAGAGTTTCATGTTAAGTTAATGGATGACGAAGAAATTCGTCAAATTATTGAAAAAGGATGTGATGCTCTCAATATAATTATTCCAAAAAACTTGCAAGATGACATCATTCATTATTCAAATGGTCTTGGCTCAATTTGCCATAAGTTATGTTACTACATGTGTGATGCTGCTGTAATACGAAAAACAATTTCTCAACCTGTTGAGTTTAATTATAGTGACCTTAAAGAAGCCCTTAAACGTTATATAAAAAGTGTTGAAGATACGATTAAGAAATCATTTGATCGAGCGATGAAAATTTCTTCGGTTGAAAACACACTTCGTATTATGGCTCATCAAGAGCAAGATGGTGCTCAAATTGATGCTCTATTAGATTGGGCTTCTGAACATCGTATTAACATATCTAAGAAAAAACTCAAAACTGATCTAGATAAGCTAGAGACAGAGGCGTTTGGGGAGCTAATTAAGTTTGATGACAACTCTTGGAAATATAGCTTTTCTAACCCCTTCTATGGGACGTTTGCGCTAGCTTATTTTGAAGAGCAGGACAAGAAAATGCGTTCAGCGAAGAAAAAGTCTGATAAGGAAATGATGCAATTATTAAATGAAGCATTCAAAGCCTTTTCAAGTCAAGTTGCCCCAGAAGACGAAGAGTAAAATTTCTAACAATCTGTTTAAGAGTGATTCGCAACGCTTGGTATTTTTGCTATGCGTTGCGTTTAGTGTTTAAGGTGGTATGCGGGGGCTTCGGTATTGCGTTGCTCACACCTTAACAGGGCTACATGGATTCCCCCGGTTGTCAAACATCCGCTAAACTTATATTGATGGGTTTTGGACTGCCGCTCTACATTCG
>NZ_CANLBV010000079.1 GCF_947488985.1 uncultured Vibrio sp. | reverse complement strand
CGGAGTCAATAAGAGAATGTCTCTGATCTGATCGTACGATTCTGATTTAGTTCACTCGATTTACGCAACAAAGCCGCAAGCCAATGGCGAATCATAGATAACTTCACTATTTGACTGGTTCATGTGTAAAGAAGGGAAAAGTTACACTTTTTGACAAAAAGCACTTGAGTTCTGTGTCTGAAAAACTTATAGATGGGGGAGAGCAATTATTAATTTATACATGGAGAGTGAGCATGAGAGTAGGTCTAGTTGGTTGGCGTGGTATGGTTGGTTCTGTACTGATGCAACGTATGGTTGAAGAGAAAGACTTTGACTTGATTGAGCCTGTTTATTACAGCACATCTCAGATTGGTATTCCGGCCCCAGTCCTAGGTGGCAAAGATGCGGGTCTACTTCAAGACGCTTTTGATATTGATAGTCTAAAACAGCTTGATGCGGTGATTACCTGTCAAGGTGGTGACTACACATCAAAAGTCTACCCAGCACTGCGTCAAGCAGGTTGGAAAGGCTACTGGATTGATGCTGCTTCTACTTTGCGTATGGACGCTGACTCTATCATCACTCTTGATCCTGTTAACTTAGCTCAGATCCAGCAAGGCATTCACGGTGGCACTAACACATTCGTTGGTGGTAACTGTACCGTGAGCCTAATGCTTATGGCTCTGGGTGGTCTTTATGAGAAAGGCATGGTTGAGTGGATGAGTGCGATGACTTACCAAGCCGCTTCTGGTGCTGGTGCTAAGAACATGCGTGAACTGATCTCACAAATGGGTGTGATCAACGATAGCGTCAGTTCTGAACTCGCAAACCCTGCAAGCTCTATTCTTGATATTGACAAGAAAGTGGCTGATACAATCCGTTCATCTTCATTCCCAACCGATCAATTTGGTGCTCCGCTAGCGGGTTCACTGATTCCTTGGATCGATGTGAAGCGTGAAAACGGTCAGAGTAAAGAAGAGTGGAAAGCGGGCGTTGAAGCGAACAAGATTCTTGGCCTAGATGGTCAGCCTATCCCTATCGATGGTACTTGTGTACGTATTGGTGCAATGCGTTGTCACGCTCAAGCACTAACGATTAAACTTAAGCAAGATGTGCCAATGGATGAAATTGAAGAGATCATCGGCACTCACAATGATTGGGTGAAAGTGGTTCCTAACGATCGTGATATCACTGCGCAAGAGCTAACGCCAGCTAAAGTGACTGGCACTATGTCAGTACCTGTTGGTCGTCTGCGTAAGATGTCGATGGGTAATGACTTCCTAAATGCCTTCACGGTTGGTGACCAACTGCTTTGGGGTGCAGCAGAGCCACTGCGCCGTACGCTACGCATTATCCTTGCTGAGAAGGCGTAATCGGCAAGATTGCTTAAATTCTATTAGCTGATAAATCGAAAAGGGTTGATGATAAACGTCAATCCTTTTTCGTTTATTGATATGTGGTTATTCGGTTCTCGAAATTGCCCTTAAATCTCTTCGTACCCCACCACTCGAATCTCGTATCTGCTTTTATTTCTCTTCAGTTACCACCCGTTTGTCTGGGTCGGCAAGTTCGCTCGCACAATGCTTGCAATACATAGCATCAGAATCATGACCAGAGCGGTTGCAGTTTGGGCACTTAACCAACTCTTTATGTGAGTTCATTTCATTGCTTAATTCAGCCGTAATAATTCCGGTAGGCACCGCAAGGATCGAATAGCCGAGTAGCATGGTGAGCGAGGCTATCGCTTTGCCAAAAGCGGTTTGAGGGGTGATATCACCGTAGCCAACGGTGGTGATCGTAACAATCGCCCAATAGATGCTTTGAGGAATACTGGAAAAAACCGTTCTCTGGCCCTTCAATTATGAATATAAGCGCTCCGAAAATCGTCACAAGAATCCCCACAGTACTGAAGAAGATGAGTATTTTTCGCCTTGCCATGAGCAGTGAGCGCAACAAAATATTGGAATCTTGCAGGTAGCGAACCAGTTTCAGAATTCGGAAGATCCGCATCACACGCAGTAGCCTAATCACGCCCATGAATGATGCCCCAGGGAAAATGATCGCCAGATAAGTAGGCAGAATCGCCAGTAGGTCAACCACACCATAGAAGCTGGTGGCGTAAGATTTTGGTTTTGGAGAGCAGTAAAGCCTTAACAGATATTCGAGGGTGAAAAGAGCTGTAAAACTGTATTCAATATAACGCAGTTGCTGCGACCATTCACTCACGACGTTAGGCAGTGACTCTAATATAAGCACTAACAGTGAAGCCAAGATCACAACGATCAGCGATATATCAAATACACGTCCAGCTGTGGTGTGGGTGCCAAAGATAATGACGTATAAATGATGCTTGAGAGGCTGACTTGACATAAGGTGACGCTCATCGTCTGTTAAATTTATTAACAATCATTATACAAGCTTCATAATAACGAGGCGAGTGAAAGCCCGTTGCCTTCCTTACCTCGTTAATCGTTCATTCTAGCGGCCCATCATCGGTGGCCACGTTCTCATAGCATTACGCTAGTCCTGGAAACAGGTTACGAAGTCCGTTTGCGATGAACTCAATGCCCAATGCACCAAGGATTAAACCCATAATACGAGTGATAACGTTGATCCCCGTTTGACCTAGAAAGCGAACGATCACCGGTGCGGAACGGAATAGAAGCCAAGAGCAGGTTGCAAACGCGATAATACTGATGCCGATCCCCAGGGTGTCCGTTACGGCAGGATAACGAGAGCCATAAACAATGGTTGAGCTGATCGCACCGGGACCAGCCATCAAGGGCATGGCAAGTGGAACGACCCCAATTTGCTCTTTGCTGATGTACTCAGATTTCTCTTGTTTGTTCTGTTTATCTTCGCCGAGTTTACCGCTCATCATCGAGAATGCGATGCTCAGCAACAACAACCCGCCAGCAACCCTAAATGAGTCTAGCGAGATACTAAACATATCAAGCAGCAATTGCCCCGCAACCAGTGACACTATCAAGATAACCGCAACCGCAATATTCGCTTGTAAGGCCGTTCTATTTCTCTCTTCAGGTGGCATATGAGCCGTGAGGGAAACGAAAACAGGCATGATGCCGATTGGGTTTACGGCAGCAACGAGCCCAAGGAAGAATTGCATAAAAATTGCGAGTTCTAAGCCTTGCATGAGAGCGGTCTCCAGTTAGTGTACTTAAGGTGGAAGGTTTGATCTGTGAATAGCGTGAGCACGTAATGTAAGGGACAAATCTAAATTGCACGAATGAAAAAAACTAACGTGAAATCACGAGTTATTTAGAAAAACTAATTGAATAGCTCGCTGCTATTAACAATGTTTCAAAATGTGTACTTGTACTTGTACTTGTGCTTGGCGTTGTAAGCGATTTTTTGTCGAAGTGTTAACTTGCGCACGGAATCAATAAATATGACGCCCAGTTCTAGCTCGTCAGATGCATGTAGATATACTCTTAGTGGCACGAATATGACCGTGTACATGTAATTTCGTTGACTAAAAATGAACAAAACTTACAAATTGTTACGAATTGCGTAAAAGAGCTGGTTATTTTTTGTTTTTATTACTGAGTGGGCTTTGTCATTAAACATATATGAATCATATGGTTATGATTCATATATCGAGCTCGTTACTACTTTCTGGTTAATTCTTTTTGGGTAACTGATCTGGGTCAATTTTTTTCACAGCGTGAAATAATATACTCAGCCCTGAAAGCAATTTACTAAGAACGCTGTTAGTTAGGAGTTAAGACAAGCAGCGAATTTAATAAAAAGTTTTTAATATTTATTATTTTAGGAGATCCACCATGCCTGTAACTAACTTAGCGGAACTTGATGCTCTAGTAGCTCGCGTTAAAGCAGCACAAGAAGAGTTTGCAACATTCTCTCAAGAGAAAGTCGACGCAATCTTTCGCGCCGCTTCTCTAGCAGCCAACCACGCTCGAATTCCACTAGCACAACAAGCTGTTGCTGAATCTGGAATGGGTATTGTTGAAGATAAGGTTATCAAAAACCACTTTGCATCTGAATTTATCTACAACAAATACAAAGACGAAAAAACATGTGGCATCTTAGAAGAAGATGACAACCTAGGCACAATGACTATCGCTGAGCCTGTCGGTATCATCTGTGGTATCGTTCCAACAACTAACCCAACTTCTACAGCAATCTTCAAATCTCTGATTTCTCTTAAGACACGTAACGGCATTATCTTCTCGCCACACCCGCGCGCAAAGAACTCAACCAACGACGCAGCGAAACTGGTTTTAGACGCAGCAGTAGCAGCGGGCGCACCAAAAGACATCATCGGTTGGATCGACCAACCATCTGTAGAGCTTTCTAACGCACTAATGAAGCACGACGGTATCGCACTAATTCTTGCTACTGGTGGTCCAGGCATGGTTAAAGCCGCATACTCTTCTGGTAAGCCGGCTATCGGTGTAGGTGCGGGTAACGTTCCTGTTGTTATCGATGAAACCGCTGACATCAAACGTGCTGTAGCCTCTATCCTTATGTCTAAAACATTCGATAACGGCGTTGTATGTGCTTCTGAGCAAGCGGCAATCGTTGTTAGCGAAGTCTATGACGAAGTGAAAGAGCGTTTCGCTTCTCACAAAGCTCACGTTCTATCTAAAGCTGACGCAGATAAAGTACGTAAAGTACTTCTTATCGACGGCAACTTAAATGCTAAAATCGTAGGTCAACCTGCTCCAGCAATCGCTGAAATGGCGGGTGTTAAAGTGCCTGCTGATACAAAAGTACTTGTCGGTGAAGGTCTTGGTAAAGTTTCTTACGATGACGAGTTCGCTCACGAGAAACTGTCTCCAACTCTAGGTCTATTCCGCGCAGACGACTTCGAAGACGCTGTTGCTCAAGCGGTAACTATGGTTGAAATCGGTGGTATCGGTCACACGTCTGGTCTTTACACTAACCAAGATACTAACGCAGAGCGTATCCGTTACTTCGGTGACAAGATGAAGACTGCTCGTATCCTAATCAACATCCCTACTACTCACGGTGGTATCGGTGATCTGTACAACTTCAACGTTGCACCTTCTCTAACTCTAGGTTGTGGTTCATGGGGTGGTAACTCTATCTCTGAGAACGTAGGTCCTAAGCACCTTATCAACAAGAAAACTGTAGCGAAGCGAGCTGAAAACATGTTGTGGCACAAACTACCTAAGTCTATCTACTTCCGTCGTGGTAGCCTTCCAATCGCAATGAGCGACCTAGAAGGTAAGAAACGCGCATTCCTAGTAACTGACCGTTTCCTATTCAACAACGGTTACGCTGATGACGTAGTTAGCTTGCTGAAAGCACAAGGCATCGAAGTTCAAACTTTCTTCGACGTAGAAGCGGATCCAACGTTATCTGTTGTTGAGAAAGGCGCTGAAGCAATGAAGAGCTTCCAACCTGACGTAATTATTGCTCTAGGTGGCGGTTCTCCAATGGATGCTGCTAAGATCATGTGGGTTATGTACGAGCACCCAGAAACTCATTTCGAAGAGCTAGCAATGCGCTTTATGGATATCCGTAAACGTATCTACAAGTTCCCTAAAATGGGTCAAAAAGCTGAGCTGGTATGTATCACTACAACTTCAGGTACTGGTTCAGAGGTTACTCCATTCGCTGTTGTTACAGACGACAAGACTGGTGCTAAGTACCCACTAGCTGACTACGAAATCACGCCAAACATGGCTATCGTTGATGCGAACCTAGTAATGAACATGCCTAAGTCTCTAACAGCGTTCGGTGGTTACGATGCAGTAACTCACGCTCTTGAAGCTTACGTATCTGTTCTAGCGAACGAATACTCAGACGGTCAAGCGCTTCAAGCACTTAAGATGCTTAAAGAGTACCTACCATCAAGCTACAAAAATGGTGCGGCTGACCCAATCGCTCGTGAGAAAGTACACAACGCAGCAACTATCGCTGGTGTAGCATTTGCTAACGCATTCCTAGGTGTGTGTCACTCAATGGCCCATAAAATTGGTGCTGAGTTCCACTTACCACACGGTCTTGCTAACGCACTACTTATCTCAAACGTTGTACGTTACAACGCGAACGATAACCCAACTAAGCAGACTGCATTCTCTCAGTACGACCGTCCACAAGCACGTCGTCGTTACGCTGAAGTTGCAGACCACCTAGGCCTAAGCCAAGCTGGTGACCGTACTGCTCAGAAGATTGAACGTCTTCTAACTTGGTTGGACGAGCTTAAGACTGACCTAGATATTCCTAAGTCAATCAAAGAAGCAGGTGTTCCTGAAGCAGACTTCGTTGCTAAGCTTGATGAGCTAGCGGTTGAAGCGTTTGATGACCAATGTACGGGTGCAAACCCACGTTACCCTCTGATCACTGAACTAAAAGAAGTGCTAATATCTGCTTACCATGGCACAGCCTTCGTTGAAGGTGAAACGTTCGAAGGTACGACTGTTATCAAGAAAAAAGCGGACCAAAAGCCAGCTGAAGCGAAAGCGCCAAAAGCTAAAAAAGAAAAAGCTGAAGCATAAGTTAGAGTCAGTTTTGAGATAAGTTTTCGCTAGCACGAACCTTATCTATCGGAAAAATATCAAAGCCCCATGTCGAGAGACTGGGGCTTTTTTTTTATGCTTTTTGCTGGCTGATTTGCCCTTAGGGATGGCTACTATACCAATCGTAGTAAATAATTGGTCACCTTAGCTGGTTAAAAAACGCGCTAATTTCGTTAGGTTTTTTTTGATTGTAGAATAACTACTTATCGAAAAATCTTGCCTTGTTTTCAAGCTTTTTCCTGCGCTATTTCTGAACACTTACTTGCTGTGATTGGTATTATTACTGGCTGAAGGTCGAGCGAGTGACTCTTTCTAGCGAAGACGTTAAACCTCAGCCGCGACAACTCGTCCACTGAAGTAATCGTTAGAAATGATGTATTCAGTCGTTCGGGTGAGTTCGTCTTGCAGTTGTGCCCAGTGACAGCGATTAAATTTTCCGTCAGCATTGTGAATGGCTGGCACGACACCGCCAACACGGATCTTAAAGGGAGTTAACTCTTTGGCCCAACTTTGAGTAAAGCCGGTAACCATGGAGTTTGCGCTCTCTAGGCCGGACACGTCATGAAAGTCATCATGGGATATCACATTCACAATAACCCCTTCTTTGTTTGCTTCACGTAACCTTTCAGCACTGATTTGGCCGAAAGCAAAAAGAGTCGATGCCATCGAAGAGAGCTCATTAATAAAGCTGCTGACAGGTTGGTCGCCGATAAGACTTGGCATTGGTGAGCTGATCCAGTTATTGACCAACACATCGGGCGTGGTGTTGAAGGTGGTTTGAATAAAATCAAACACACTGAGAATGGCTTGGTTATCATTGCCTTTGAGCGTGAAGTGGTAAACAGAGTCGGAGAACCGGGCGCATTGGATATAACTTGCCTGAAGTGCTTCTGAGTCGTGATCACAGAGGATGACAGTGGCTCCTAGATTAACAAAGTGGTTCGCAATGGTTCCTCCTAGTCGCGAGCCAGCCGATGTTATCAATATGATTGAGCTTTTTATTTCCATCCGAGTACCTAAACAAATTATTGGTGAAGGTAAAGAGTGGGTTAAATTTTATAAAGCGGGTGTGAGTTAGTTCAAACTAAGCTGCGCCGAGGGATAAGTTTTTATTAACTTAGTGTCACGTCACGTTTTGCAGTGATTTCAATGGGTCGTCATTTCAATCTGCATCTGCGACAAGGTGATGTTAGGAGTACTCAGATGAAGGGGGATTACGCAATCCTTAGAAAAGTGTGGGCTAAAAAAGAAGTAAACATAGATTGATACAGGGAAAGTCGTGCTGGCTATACCTGAGCTTGGATCTGATACTTACGCTGGGCGGTGGATAGCGCATTGTAGAGGGTGGCATGAGGTAAATCAGGTGATTGTTTGTTTGCCAGCTTACGTCGATCATGACCAGACAGGTTTTGGTAAACCTCTTCAGGGAAGTCGGCTGTATCTTCGGGCATAAAAGCAAGTGCTTCCGGTTGCAAGTAATGGCTTAACTTAGCACTGGCAAGGCTAGCTTGATGAAAATGATGAGATTGCTGAGCTGAAACCTCATACGATGATTGGTTTGAACGCAGTGGTTGTGGCTCTGCTACGCCAAACTGTTTACGTAGCCGATCTTCATTGGTTTCAGTGACTTCGATAGTGTCAATCGGTGTGCAATCACGCACATCATTAGAAAACATAGATAGCAGCAACGCGAAATCGGCACGACGACCTTGCTCAACCGCTTGGCTGATCCCGATGCCGAACTTGAGTTCGTTGATGATTCCTGCTTTGTCTAAAGTATGTATCTGCATGTCGCCTCTCATTTGATACACCTTTAACGGCATGGAGTCGGCAAACTTTAGTCTTTAATTACAGGCGAATAGAGAACTTATGTGGGGTGGGGAAGGAGGCTAGATATAGGGGTATAAAGCAGCTTGGTTCGCTTATTTGTTCGGCAATATCTAGACTTTTCGGACGACGATAGATATAAAAAAGCTCACGCCGAGGCATGAGCTTTCAATTTATAACGAGGAAGTGACTTCAGATCACTCGCTATTCATAGCGCAGCGTAAGTAATAATTACTTAGCTAGGTTCTCTTCTACGAAAGACCAGTTTACTAGGTTCCAGAATGCTGCCATGTAGTCAGGGCGAACATTGCGGAAATCGATGTAGTAAGCGTGTTCCCATAGGTCAACAGTTAGTAGTGGAGTCACACCTTCTTCTGTTAGAGGCGTTGCAGCGTTAGACGTGTTAACGATGTCTAGAGAACCGTCAGCTTTCTTCACTAACCAAGTCCAAGAAGAACCGAAGTTGTTGATTGCTGAATCAGTGAATTTCGCTTTGAATTCTTCGAAAGAACCGAATGCAGCGTTAATAGCTTCTGCAACTGCGCCAGTTGGTTCGCCGCCGGCTTTAGGAGCAAGGCAGTGCCAGTAGAACGTGTGGTTCCAGATTTGAGCAGCGTTGTTGAAAACACCGCCGGTAGAAGTCTTGATGATCTCTTCTAGTGTTTTGCCTTCAAACTCAGTACCCGGGATAAGACCATTTAGCTTAACAACGTAAGTGTTGTGGTGCTTGCCGTGGTGGAAATCTAGTGTTTCTGCTGAGATGTGTGGTTCTAGTGCGTCTTTTGCATAAGGAAGTGCTGGTAGTTCAAATGCCATTGCTAAATTCTCCATTGATATGAAAGAGTTAACTCTTTCGAATGCTTCCAGTGATATTATTATTTATGGTTCGCTTTGTGACCAACGATGGTCAACATGCTGACTTTTGATGTATTTTAGCAAGTTTTTACTTTATTAAAAGCCTAATTCGTCACTTTTGTGTGAATTATTAGCTTAACTTGTTAACCATTTTTTTTATATGGTTTTTATTCTTTTGGTTTGGGGTAGAATAAAGGCAATAAAAGCCGTAATCCATTAACGAGGAAGCAATGGAAACTATCGATAAAATCAAACAGCAAATTGAAGAAAACACTATTCTCCTGTACATGAAAGGTTCTCCTAAGCTACCAAGCTGTGGTTTTTCTTCGCAAGCGTCTCAAGCTCTAATGGCATGTGGTGAAAAGTTTGCTTATGTAGATATCCTACAAAACCCTGATATCCGTGCCGAGCTTCCAGCTTACGCACAATGGCCAACGTTCCCACAACTGTGGGTTGAAGGTGAGTTGATCGGTGGTTGTGACATCATTCTTGAGATGTTCCAAAAAGGTGAGCTTCAGCCAATCATCAAAGAAGCAGCGGCTAAAATTGCTCGCGATGACGCTGAATAAGTTCTAGCTTTTTCGCTGAACAGTAAAAATGAGGGGCCTTAATTAGGCTCTTTTTTTTTGGAATTGATTGAGAGTCGACTCAATAAGGAACGAACAATGAACGTTAAACTTCATTATGTACATGATCCAATGTGTAGCTGGTGCTGGGGATACAAGCCAACACTGGAGTTACTAAAACAACAATTGCCCGCGAGCATTGAGTTTAACTACGTAGTGGGTGGCTTGGCTCCGGATTCTGATGAGCCAATGTCAGAAGAGATGAAAAGCAAGTTGCAAGCTATCTGGAAGCAGATCGAAGCCAAGTTAGGTACAGAGTTCAATCATGAATTTTGGACAGAGTGCCAACCGGTTCGAAGCACTTACCCTGCGTGTCGTGCTGTTATTGCTGCGGGTTTCCAAGATCACTACGAACAGATGCTTGAAGCGATTCAACACGCCTACTACTTGCGTGCAATGCTGCCGCACAGTGAAGAGACTCATAAACAATTGGCTGAAGAGTTAGGTATGAATGTGCAGCAATTTGAGAATGACCTTGTTGGTAAGTTACTTGAGGGGGAGCTCGAAGACCAATTGAGCTTCAAACATGCGATGGGTGTGCATTCTTACCCAACCCTAATGCTTGAAGTTGACGGTATCTTCACTGAAGTTGAGCTGGATTACCACTCATCAGAAACGACACTTAAGTCAATTAGAGAAGTTCTAGTAAAGAGTGCTCCTACCGCTTAATTGACGATACTGAATCGTATTATTCAAAGGCTTGCTCGTAAGAGTAAGCCTTTTCTTTTGCCATGCTATGAGGTTTTATACCAATCACAGTAAGTAAGTGATCATAAATAGCGCAGGGAAAATGCTTGAGAGCAAGGCAGAAATTTTCGATAAGTAGTTATTCTACAATCAAAATTTCTAACGACGTTATCGAGTGTTTTAACAAGCTAGGATGACCAGTTATTTACTACGATTGGTATTCTGTGTAACTTGGCGGGAGAAATTCCGGATATAAAAAAGACCACACTAGGCGGTCTTTTAAGTTTTGAACATTGATTCTGACTACAGAACCTAGCTATAAGCTATAGAACCATAGCTGCAATCCAACCGAATACGATCAGTGGGATGTTGTAGTGTAGGAAGGTAGGAACAACGGTTTCCCATACGTGCTCGTGTTGGCCATCAGCGTTAAGACCAGACGTTGGACCTAACGTTGAGTCAGAAGCCGGAGAACCAGCATCACCAAGCGCTGCCGCTGTACCTACTAGAGCAATAGTTGCCATTGGAGAGAAACCAAATGCTGCCGCTAGTGGAACGTAGATAGTTGCAAGGATTGGAATCGTAGAGAACGAAGAACCAATACCCATGGTTACCAGTAGACCAACCACTAGCATAAGTAGTGCAGCGAGAGGCTTGTTGTCACCGATGCTTGTTGAAAGTGCTTCAACCAAAGATTCAACGCCACCAGTTTGTTTCATTACTGCTGCAAAACCTGCTGCGGCAATCATGATGAAGCCAATCATAGCCATCATGTGTACGCCTTTAGTGAAAACGTCGTGCGTCTCTTTCCAAGCAATAACACCGCCAAATGTGAAGACCATAAAGCCCGCTAATGCACCGATGATCATTGAGCCAGTAGACAGTTGAACGGTTAACGCAGCAACGATACCAGCACCTGCGACAAGGATGTGCTTTTTGTTTATCTCTTTAACTTCCGTTGAAACAACAGTATGAGATGTCTCTTTGTATTGACGAGGTTTACGGTAGGTGAAGAACACTGCCGTCAATAGGCCAAAGATCATACCTGCAGCCGGTAATAGCATCGCCATTGGCACTTGGTTTGCTACTACGTTATCAAGACCATTGTCATGCAGGTTTTTAAGCAGGATGTTGTGCAGGAAGATACCGCCAAAACCGATAGGTAGAACCATGTACGGGGTAACCAGACCAAAAGTAAGCACACACGCAATCAGACGGCGATCTAGATTCATTTTAGCGAACACGCCTAATAGAGGTGGGATCAAAATTGGGATGAAGGCGATGTGTACAGGAATCACGTTTTGTGAAGAGATGGTCACTAAAATCAAAGACGCCAATGTCGCGTACTTTAAGCCAGTCGATGCTGCACTGTTCTCTTTACCGTGAATGCGCTTAATGACGCTTTGCGCAAGGAGATCGGTAATGCCCGATTTGGAGATTGCAACAGCGAATGTACCAAGCATGGCATAGCTAAGGGCAATAGTCGCACCGCCACCTAATCCACTTTCGAACGCCGCGACGGTATCGTTCAAACTCATACCAGAAACGACGCCACCGACCATTGCACTGAACGTGAGAGCAACGACTACATTTACACGCATCAAAGCTAAAACAAGCATGACGCATACTGAAATTACAACAGGATTCATATTATTCTCGAGATGTTGTGTTTTTTATGAAGGTAATACGAACGAGCGTTTACCTATTCTGTTTTTATTGTTCGTCAGCAAGCGGCCAGCCGCCGAGGGCTTTCCATTTGTTGACAATACGGCAAAATAACTCGGTGGTTTTTTGCGTATCATACAAAGCAGAGTGTGCTTCTTTGTTGTCAAATTCCATCCCCGCAGTGCGGCAAGCTTTAGCCAAAACGGTTTGGCCGTAGGCAAGTCCACTTAAGGCGGCGGTATCAAAGGTTGCAAATGGATGGAAAGGGACGCGTTTAAGCTTACAGCGCTCACTTGCGGCATTGACGAAGTTTAAATCGAATGTAGCATTGTGAGCGACCATGATTGCACGGCTGCAATCAGCAGCTTTTTGTTCTTTTCTCACTAACTTATAGATTTCTTTAAGGGCTTCTTGTTCCGACACCGCACCACGTAGTGGGCTAAATGGGTCTTTAATGCCGTTAAAATCTAATGCTGCTTGCTCTATATGGGCACCTTCGAAAGGCTCAATATGAAAATGAAGCGTTGATGCTGGGTGCAAATCTCCGTTCTCATCCATTTTCAATGTAATGGCACAGATCTCTAATAATGCATCGGTTGCTGCGTTAAACCCTGCGGTTTCTACATCGATGACCACAGGAAAATAGCCACGAAAGCGTTTTTTTAGGGTCAGAGCTTCATTTTCTACTGTCATGTTAGCCTAAATTAGTGTGATTAAGGCTGCATTATTGCAGATTATAGCAGTGAGAAAAACTAGGAAAGGTCAATAATTGACAAATTAGCCACTATATTGCGGCTTGATAATTGCATTGTTTACTGTCAGATGAAAATACGGCAATTGGCTATGTGACTAGACGGTTCGCTTGTTGGTCAACGAATGGCTTATCAGTGAATAAACAGCTTGTGAGTCAATAAATTGCTTTTTGTTAAATGAATTGCTTAGAGATACGCCACTTTATGAACAAAACACTCGTAACAGCTTCAATGCTATTTTCGCTCCTTATGTCGTCATCGGTATTGGCACAAGAGAAGCGCTACGGAGCATCTCCTCAACAGTCGACGTGGGAGATGGTGGCAAACACACCATTAGAGTGTCGCTTAGTTCATCCTATCCCTAATTTTGGTGATGCGGAGTTTTCATCTCGTGCCAGTAAAAATATCATTTTGGACTTTGAGCTTAAAATGCGCCGCCCAATGGGGGCGACACGTAATGTTAGTCTCATTTCTATGCCGCCACCTTGGCGTCCGGGTGAAAGTGCCGATCGTATGACGACCATTAAGTTCTTCCAGCAATTTGATGGCTATGTCGGCGGTCAAACCGCATGGGGAATTTTGAGTGAGCTTGAGAAAGGGCGTTATCCGACTTTCAGTTACCAAGAGTGGCAGAGCCGAGATCAGCGTATCGAAGTGGCTTTGTCTTCCGTGCTATTTCAAGAAAAGTACAATGTGTTCAGTGACTGTGTCGCTAACCTGCTGCCTTACAGTTTTGAAGATATTTCATTTACTATTTTGCATTACGATCGTAACAGTGATCAGTTGAATAAGGCATCACGTAAAAGGCTCAGTCAGATTGCCGACTATGCACGTTATAACCAAGATATCGATCTGGTGCTGGTGGCGACGTATACCGATTCCGTCGATAGTAAAAGCATTAGCCAAAACCTCTCTGAGAGAAGGGCTGAATCATTAAGAGAGTACTTCAAGTCATTGGGCTTACCCGAAGACCGTATTCAAGTTCAGGGTTATGGTAAACGCCGACCGATTGCTGACAACAGTTCGCCAATTGGCAAAGATAAAAACCGACGGGTGGTTATCTCTTTAGGTCGCACGCAGGTCTAAACTCCGTATTCGCTATGCCGCCAGTAGTAAAAAAGCATAATAGCTGGCGTTATTGAGTTGGAATAAAAAAGCGAGCCACAGTGCTCGCTTCTTTTATTTAAGAGTTTTCATTTGTTTTCAAACCCAACGTGGCAGAGATGACAGAAGAATTACCCCTCTAAACCCGCCGTTGCTTGTTTGTTTTGAATAAGCTCAATCATGTAGCCATCCGGATCTTTTACAAATGCGATATGAGTTGAGCCACCTTTAACCGGGCCCGCTTCGCGAGTCACGTTGCCGCCCGCTGCTTTAATGGCATCACATGTCGCGTAGATGTCATCCACACCGATTGCAATGTGACCAAATGCAGAGCCAAGGTCATACTCAGAGGTTCCCCAGTTATAGGTAAGCTCAATAACAGCTCCTTGAGACTCGTCACCAAAACCCACGAACGCCAGTGTGTATTGGTACTCTTTATTTTCGTTCTTACGTAATAGTTGCATGCCCATGATCTGAGTGTAGAACTCGATCGCACGATCAAGATCGCCAACGCGCAGCATGGTGTGAAGAACACGGTTATTTGCCATAGTGATTGCTCCTAGCTTGTTTATTTTATAGCACTATATATGGGGTGATAGCATAAGCAACATGATATTAACCCATTCGTTTGATCCTGCTTATTTTACTCCTACCTCCTGCTTATTTGTATTACAAAACTTCAATGAGTTAGTCTTCACAAAACCATTAGCGTATCGGGGGACTACGGACTGGTTTGCATAAATAGTAGATAGTGATGATGGATGATTCTAGTGATTGTTCACCATGATGGTGCGTTGATTATTTGTGGTGTAAGTCACGAAAATGTTGGTTATTGATGCGTTATTTAACACTTATTCCTTTTCTCTTGGCCTTGATAACTCATATCAAAACCGAAATGTTCATCAATAAACAAAGGTTATTCCGATGTTTAAATTCGATATTAAGGAATTTTCGATAAATTCTCTATTTATTTATAGCTTTTTCGATGAGTTGTTTGAATAAGTATTTTATATTTTGTTTTTCAAAAACAATGAATTACTGATTTTTGTTTCATTTTGTGGTGGTTTTTGTTCAAAAAAATAATGCAACTGTGTTTCCTTGTTGTTTGTCAAGTGTGTTAATGGCGTTAATTTGTGATCTTTGCCAAGTCTGAATGGGTTGATATATAGTCTTTTTACTGCTTCAAATCGACTAAATATTCACTTTGGATTTGAGAGCAAATTTTAGATATAAAACTATAAGTATTATTTTATTACATTAGCCTTGATGATAGGCTTGGATGTGGAGTACTCAAATGACGAGTAAATGGTTTACACAACAGAGTTCAGATGTTCTGAACAAGCTGAACGCGGATCAAGCGGCAGGTTTATCTACCGCTGAAGCAAAAGCGCGTTTAGAGAAACACGGTACCAATGAACTGACAGCGCAAGAGTCTGCGTCAGCATGGGAACTGTATATTCATCAATATAAAAACCCACTGATTTTTATCCTAGCTGTTGGTGCAATCGTTTCTTGGTCTACTGGCCATGCAATCGATGCAATCGCTATTGCAGTGATCATCCTTATCAATACTGGTATTGCGTTCTGGCAAGAGTTCAAAGCTCAGAAAGGGATGGAAGCGCTAAAAGAAATGGCGGCTCCCGAAGCCGAAGTGATGCGCGATGGTAAATGGATCAGTGTCCCAGCGAAGACTCTGGTTCCTGGAGACATCATCAAAATCAATACCGGTGATATTCTGCCTGCCGACGTTCGTATTATCGAATCAAACCGTCTGACGGTCGATGAGGCAGCGCTGACCGGTGAATCTGAGCCAGTGAATAAGCAGTCTGAACGCCTTGAAGATGAGACCCTTGGTCTTGGTGATCAGAAGAACATGGGCTTCATGACTACGATTGTTACTACGGGTACGGGTCTTGCTGTTGTCACAAGCACTGGTATGCAAACTGAAGTTGGTCACATCGCTCATATGATGAACCAAACTGAAGAGACCAAAACACCAATGCAAGAGCGTATGGACACCATCGCACTCGCACTATTGGTGGTTGCTCTTGTCGTTGTTGCTATCGTATGTGCCATCGGTCTATACCACGGTATGCCATGGTTAGAGATCCTAACGACAGGTATTTCTCTGTCTGTTGCAGCTATCCCTGAAGGCCTACCAACGGTAGTGACTATCGTATTAACGATGGGCTCAACTAAGATGGTGAAGAGCAATGCTTTGGCTAAACAGCTCGCAGCAATTGAAACGCTTGGTTCTACAACCGTTATCTGTTCAGATAAAACTGGTACGCTAACTCAAAACCAAATGCAGGTAATGAAAGCGTACGATGTGTCTGGCCGTTACTGGGATGTGTCGGGTAAAGGTTTTGACCCTAAAGGTGAATTCATCACCAAAGGTCACGATGTACAAGCGACAAACAGCCCAGCAATGATGAAAGGCCTTGTGGTTGCAACGCTATGTAACGACGCAGAATACATCAATGCTGGTGGTAAGTGGACGGTTCGTGGTAACCCGACAGAAGGCGCACTGATTGTTGCTGCTGCAAAAGCAGGGCTTAAGCAAGATGAAATGCTGTCAACTGGTGGCTACTCAATCGTTAAGAAGTTCCCGTTCGATTCAGGTCGTAAGATGGCTTCTGTTATCGTTCGTGACCCACAAGGTAAGCACTTCCTAGCATTGAAAGGCGCGCCAGATGTGGTTCTTGGCAAATCAACTAGCTTCATGGTTGACGGTGGCTTCGTACCAACAGTTGGTAGTGAAGTTGCAGGTAACTTAGCTCTTGATACAGCACAATCACAAGAGCTTCACAGCAACTTTGAAGAGGCGATTCAAACCTTTGGTGGTGACGCTCTGCGCACGCTAGCGGTGGGTTTCCGTGAGCTAAATGAAGAAGAGCTTGAGCTTGACTTCCCTGAGCTTGAGAAAGACGTAAGCATCCTTGGTATCTACGGCATCATGGATCCACCACGTCCAGAAGTGCGTGCCGCCGTCGATAGCTGTTACAGCGCTGGTGTTCGTACAGTAATGATCACCGGTGACCACGCAGTAACTGCAGCAGCGATTGCTCGTGAAATTGGCATTATCCGCAGTGAAGACGATCTAGTGGTAACGGGTGCTGAATTAGACCAAATGGATGATGAGCAGCTGATCGCTATCTGTTCTAAGGTTGCAGTCTTCGCACGTGTAACACCAGAGCATAAGCTACGCATCGTAAAAGCACAGCAAGACAATAACGAAGTTGCCTCTATGACGGGTGATGGTGTGAACGATGCGCCAGCACTACGTCGTGCAGACATTGGTGTTGCGATGGGTATTACAGGTACGTCTGTTGCGAAAGACTCAGGTGACCTTATCCTATTGGATGATAACTTCAGTACTATCGTGAAGGCGGTACGTCAGGGTCGTCAAATTTTTGACAATCTACGTAAGTTTATCCGTCAAGCACTCACAGCGAACGTGGGTGAAGTATCGGTGATCCTGTTTGCATTCCTAACAATGGGACCAGACGTTATACTACCGTTGACTCCGCTTATGATTTTATGGGTTAACCTAGTTTCTGATGGTCTGCCAGCGCTTGCGCTTGGTGTTGAGCCAGAAGAGAAAGATCTGATGGAGCGTAAGCCAGGCAAACGTGACCAAGGCTTCTTCTCTGACGGCCTAGGCGCTCGTATCCTAACTCGTGGTCTAGCATTAGGTGGTCTAAGCTTTGTGACATTCTCTTACGCACTCGACGGTGGTTACAGTGCTCAGTACGCACAAACCGTTGCGTTCTTGACACTGATCTTTGCTCAGCTTTGGAGCTTGTTCGATGCACGTACGTTTACAACGATTTATCGTAAGAACCCGTTCACTAACCACTACCTACTTGGTGCAGTGGCAGTATCGGCGATGTTGTCGCTAAGCGTTGTTTACACAAGCTTCGGTCAACTGGTATTCAGCACAGAAGCACTAGAGTTTAATCACTTAATAGCGCTAATCTTCATTGCAGCAGTACCAACATTTGTTCTATCTGCTATCAAAGAAGTGACTAAAGTGAAGTTTATCTAAGACAGACTTCTTAGTTAAATCATTGAATCCCGCCATAAAAGGCGGGATTTTTTTTGTTCCAATTTTTGGAAGTGCTGGATTTTTAGTTGAGGAGAAAATGATCTGCTCCAGTCAGACTGGACACCGTATTAAGCGACATATTGTTTTTCAAAGTTAACTGGGCTTACATACCCAAGAGCACTGTGCCTTCTTGTTCGATTATAATCAACTTCAATGTATTCAAAAAGCGCTTG
>NZ_CANLBV010000078.1 GCF_947488985.1 uncultured Vibrio sp. | reverse complement strand
TTACTTTTGACAAAGCAAATTATAACTTTTTACCATACTGTTCAAAAAATACTCACGAAAGATCAACACGCCCTAGTTATCGCTCATTGCTTGAGCCTCACCAAGCCCTTGAGTAAAGCCTTGTTGATCAATCTTGAGTGTTTGTGTTGGGAAGGAAATATCCGCGTCGTGCTGGTGAATGATCGCCAGTACTTGCAACAGAACATCTTGTTTAACTTCGTGATACCTGACCCAGTTGACCGTTTTGGTGAAGGTGTAGATAAAGAAGTCGAGCGTTGATGGTCCAAACTTATCAAAGTTAACGATCAAGGTCTGCTTGGCATCAATGTCAGGATGAGCTTCAAGCATGGCTTTTACATCATCAACAATCAGAGCCAGTTTGCTGGCATCTTGATAACGAACCCCAAAGGTTTCATTGATTCTGCGATTTAGCATTCTTGATGGATTCTCCACCACAATGCTACTGAATACTGAGTTGGGTACATACAGAGGGCGCTTGTCAAAAGTACGAATGATCGTCATGCGCCAGCCAATGCGTTCAACGGTGCCCTCGATCTGACGATCGGGTGAGCGGATCCAATCGCCGACTTTGAATGGGCGATCGAAGTAAATCATCATACCTCCAAAGAAGTTAGACAAGAGATCTTTGGCTGCCAAACCGACAATTAGACCACCGACGCCACCAAAGGTAAGTAAGCCAGAGAGGCTGAGGCCAAATGCCTGCATGATGGTCAGCCCACCCATTACCATAAAGAACAGGCGCGCTACCTTCGCAATGGCTTGTACTGTGGTTTCATCTCGATTTTTTTGCTCTAAGACATACGCTTCGGCGTTGCTGATCATACGTAAAGTAAACCAAACAAAGGTACAGATGATCAGTATGTGTTTTAGGGTTTTTAACCAGTTTATTTCATTACCAAACTGGTCTTGGAGGATCAAACCTACAGAAACCATGCCTGGCCAGCACCAAATTAGGGTACTGACGGGGGTTTTCAGGGCATCGAGCACCAAGTCATCCCAATGAAAGGGCGTTTTTTTTACCAATATTTCTAATCGGTTATGGATTATGCGCCAAATCACCCACGCGAAAAAGCTCGCAATGGTGATGAAGAGAACGCTATTCGCCCAATCACTATGAGGGTGGTCTATATAGGTTTGAAATTGAGTGATAAATTCATTCATTTTATGTACTGCCACAGAAACGATAAGTTGGAAACTAGCAGAAATTACCGGTGTTCTCTACCTTAAAAATCAGGCAATTATGATATTTGTCCAGGTGCAATGTTGCACGTTGTTTTTTTGAGATAGAAACGAATACCTTGTTGGCTTAATGGCTTAATGGCTTAATGGCTTAATGCTTAATGGTTAATGCTTAATGGTTAATGGTTAATGGCTTAATGGTTAATGGTTAATGGTTAATGGTTAATGGTTAACGGTTTAACGGCTTAGCATTTCTTCGCGGTGTAACTATAAATCGGTCGATATCGGCTTATATAACCAACCAAGCCAGCACTAGGCTGGCTTGGTTGTTCTCATTATTTATAGATTAAGCTCGTTAGCGCTCAAACATCTCAACGTATTCTTCGTAACCTTCTTCTGCTAATTTATCGGCTGGAATAAAGCGCATGGCGGCTGAATTCATGCAGTAACGTAACCCTGTGGGTTTTGGACCATCTTTAAATACATGGCCGAGGTGAGAATCACCAAAACGACTACGGACTTCTGTTCTTGGATACAGCAATTTGTAATCCGTGGTGGTGACTACGTAATTCTCACTGATCGGTTGAGTGAAGCTCGGCCAGCCTGTTCCTGATTTATATTTGTCTTTGGATGAGAACAAGGGTTCACCCGTCACGATATCAACATAAATTCCCGGTTCTTTATTATCCCAATACTCGTTATCGAATGGACGTTCAGTGGCGTCATCTTGCGTCACTTGGTATTGGAGCGTTGTCAGCTTGGCTTTGATCTCTGCGTCTGTAGGCTTGACGTAGGTCTTAGCATGGGTTGCCATATTTTTACTATTGATGATCTGGCGGATAGTTTGCGGATTTTCCTTTCTATCATCCCCGAACACCTTATCTAGGTACTGATCACGACCAGAAGCATAGCGGTAGTAGTTATAGCGCACCTTACTCTTCTTGTAATAATCTTGGTGATAGTCTTCAGCAGGCCAGAATTTTTCAAATTCAATTAGTTCTGTTTTCAATGGTTTGTCGAATATCTTAGCTTTATCGATCTCCATCATGAAATTTTGAGCAATCTCTTTTTGCTGTTGGTTATGATAAAAAATAGCAGGTCGATAATGTGGGCCCCGATCAACGAATGAACCTTTGTCATCGGTAGGGTCTATGTGTCGAAAAAACTGGTCAAGCACCTGCTCATAGCTCACCACATCGGGGTTGTAGTTGACACTGATCACTTCGATATGCCCGGATTTACCGGATGACACTTGCTTGTAGGTTGGATTTTCTTGCTCGCCACCAGAATACCCAGAGATAACGTCTGTTACGCCTTTCAGTTTTTCCAAATCAGACTCGGTACACCAAAAGCAGCCACCAGCTAGGGTTGCGATTTCATTTTTCGTTGAATGGGCTGCTTTATCCATTGTATTGGCGGTGCCAGTTTGGCTTACAAATAACGAAATCAGTGGCAATGTAGCCACGAGGGATACCAATATTTTAGATAGTTTGTTCATAAATACCTCACCTTGGCGTTCTTCGCATTCGATCTTGAATGTACGAATAAAGACAGATTTTAGATGAAAAAAATTGCACCATTCATAAAAAAAATGTGTTGAAGAGAAATCTTGCTCATCCGTCCCACCAGTAGTAGGGTGTGCGTATTGGTATCAAATCATAGATAATGATGGCGGTTTTCGTCTATCTAAGGAACAACATGCAAGCTGAAGTTAAATGGGTAGAAGGCTTTAAATTCCTAGGTCAATCTCAATCCGGCCACTCTATTGTTATGGATGGAAGCGCAGGTGCAACGGCTCCAAGCCCAATGGAAATGGTATTAATGGCCGCTGGTGGATGTAGCTCTGTGGATGTGGTCGATGGCTTGAAATCTGCGGGACAGAAGATTAGTGGCTGTAACGCCAAGCTAGACACGACTCGTCGTGAAACCGCGCCAAAAGTCTTTACCGTGATTAATATTCATTTTGAAGTCTCGGGTGACAATCTTGATCCTGAACTTGTGGCTAAAGTCTGTGCGGATTCATTAGAAAAATACTGTTCAGTATGCTTAATGCTAGGTGATGCAGTAGAGATGACTCACAGCTGGGAAATCGTTTAATTCTCTAATGGCATCTTCTTAATGTTAGATGCGTTAGTGTGCGTACATATAAAAAGCTGAACACGTTAAGTGCTCAGCTTTTTTAGTTCAGTCAAAACATTGAACTTAGAATAAAACCACTATTACTCTGTAGCTTCTGTCATTATTTCTTCAACTTGTACTTCTTGGATCACTTCTTGTTCGTATTCAAAACCAGGGATAGTCGCTTCAACACGTCGGTTTTGAGCTCGTCCTTCGGCTGTATCATTGGATGCCACAGGATTTGCTTCACCTTCACCTGATGCTGAAATACGGTCTGCTTCGATACCTTGCCCTTCGATGTATGCCGCGACCGCAGCAGCACGTTTCTCAGAGATCATCATGTTGTAATCTTCCTTACCGACTGAATCAGTGTGACCCACAACAATCACTGACGATTGAGGGTGAGTTTTAAGTACTTCAACTAGCGGTTGCAATGCAGCCTTGCCGTCGGCAGACAGCTCTGCACTGTTTGTGGCAAACATTTCTTGAGAGAAACTTTCGGTTTGTGCTTTCGTTACCACAACCGTCGTCTCTTCAACCATCACCACGGCCTCTTCAACTGGCTCTGATGGTGCTTGTGTTATTGCCGCTGCAGCTGCAGCCGCTGCTGAAGCCGTTGTATTACCTGTTCCAAAGTTATAGCTGAAACCAACGGTAACCAGGTTAGAGTTCAGGTTTTGTATGATCTTATCGTCGAAATCATCAAAATATTGGTATTCAATTCTTACAGCCCAATCATCATAGAGCTGCTTTTCAGCACCAATACCAAGCGCTAATACAATGTCGTCTTCATCAGCATGCTCGATATAGGCAGGGCCCGCTTTGAAGAAAATATCAAATTTATCTTGTACGGCGAGTCGATACATAGGGCTTAAAGATATCGCAAGAATAGAGTCGCTGTATCTTTGCGTGATACCGTTGTTATTAAAACTGGTGTCATAATCGCCCAAGTAGTCCGCATTCAATTCGAGAGCAAAGGCATCAATAAAGTTGTAGCCCACGAAAATACCACCTGCAACAGAATCATCTTCACAGCTAACGCTATCGACACAGGCACTATCTAACCACCCCATACCCACTTTAGCGCCTAAATAAGTGCTTCCTGCGATTGACGGCGCTGCTGCTAGGCCTGAAGCAGCAATAACAACACACATGATCTTCGACAGTTTTTTCATAATCGTATCCTTGGATTAATTTATTATTCGTTGAACCTACTCAAAACAGCGTTTAACGGTTGCTTGTATCACTCACTGCGGTCACCGTTAAATCAAGTAATGGATTCAAGGTCAGTCTATTTGTGAGCCGTAACCTTAATGCTTTTCCTACTGCATATAAGAGCCCGATGATTGCTGGGTGCCTCCACTTGTTGGCTATTTGTTGTCGCATGTTAAATTTATAGCCTAGCTTCTGGAATTTGCAAATTAAGATCATGAGAAATAAGTGAAAAACTTATGTTTCATCATGCCAATAAAACAATAATTATCGCGTAGCAATTAAGTAGATTAAGGAGGAATGAATGCTTATTGAAGTTTCATACTGGATAGGGGACTCGTTAATTTTCGTCGACGAAGAAAAATAGCTCACTCTTTTTTATTTTTAGTCGGTTCGTTAGCAAGTAAAGGCGTGAGATAGTGAACCATACTTGTTATTAATGCGCTTACCATTACTTGTGCGGTAGTATGCTATCGCTGGCTCAACGTATAGAAGAGCGCAAGTGAGGCGTTTTGTATTGCCGTTGGCCAAGGAGCAGCGAGCGATAAGAACAACAATGAAAGGAAGTGAAGTGCAGTACCTAAAAATCAAAGATGTCATCGTAGAGCAGATAGAGTCGGGGATGCTAACGCCGAGGCAGAAGCTGCCTGCGGAGCGTAAACTGGCAGAATCGTTTGATACGACGCGAGTGACCTTGCGTGAAGCCTTGTCTTTACTTGAAGCGGAAGGGCGAATTTATCGAGAAGACCGACGTGGTTGGTTTATCTCTCCGGCTCCACTTCGCTATGACCCAACACAGACACTGAATTTCACTAACATGGCGCTATCGCAAAATCGTAAGCCAAAAACAGAGCTAGTGGCGGCGAAAGGCATGTTAGCCACCAAGGAGGCGACTAAGCTTCTTCAGCTTCAACCTTTCTCTGATGTTTATCGAGTAGACAGAGTTCGTTACCTTGAAGACAGGCCAGTTGTGTATGTAACCAACTACATTCGACCTGAGCTGTTTCCTAACTTGCTCGACTATGACTTATCTAAATCCTTGACCGACATCTACCGTGAGCACTTTGGTGTTGTGTATCAGGCGATTCGCTATCGAGTGAGTTCAACCTCTTTGCTTGGTGAAACTGCGCAAACTCTGCGTGCGACTTCTGGCTCTCCCGCGATGGTTATCGAGCGTATTAATTACAATCACAACGGCGACTTGGTGGGCTGTAGCATTGAGCACTGGCGTCATGATGCGATCAGTATTGAGTCCATCGTGCAGCTAGAACGCGAGTCTGAATAGATCTGATTAGCTCATCTCAATGCAAAAAAACGCCCTTAACAATACTTTTATCGTTAAGGGCGTTTTATTGATGTGCTGCGCGAAATGACTGATGGAAGCTCATTCCGTACTAAACTTATTTAGTTAAAAGGCTTAGTCAGTTAAAATCTAGTCAGCTAAAGTGCGCGCATCTTGCTGCTTCAACACTTTATGACCATCTTCCGTGACGCCACGTTTCCAATAACTGCTGATGTAAATGTTCTCTTTTTCTACTTCTTTTTCGTTACGGAAGTACTGTCTCAGCTCACGCATGTCTTCAAACTCACACGCAGTCCAGACTGAAACCTGACCATTTAGCCATTTTATATTACGTACGGTTTGTGAAAGTGACTCTGAGGTTTCATCTTCAATTAGCCAAGTGATCTTGATGCCCTGAGGCGCTTCTAGCTTTTGTTTGTCTTGTGCTGAGTTTATTTGGATCACCGCGTGACCAATCGCAGTGCCTGGCAGTGTTTTGATCTTTGCAGAAAGTGCGGGTAGGGAAGTCATGTCAGCGGCAAAGAAAAACCAATCAGCTTCATGGTTCAGCCCTTGAATTAAGCCTGGGCCAGCCACTGAAATCGTATCTCCTACGGTTGCATTCATTGCCCACCTTGCTGCAAAGCCACATTGTAAATCTGTGGTGATGTGGCGAACGAAATCGACCTCAATACACTGTTCTACAGGATCATATTGACGGATGGTGTAGGTGCGCATGGTTGGTCGCTCACCTTCATTTAGTTGACTTAAATCAGTCGTGCCCAGTGGTGAGAACATAAGCTTGATGTAGCCACCAGCACATTCGGTTGGGTATTTACTTAATCCTTCACCACTCAGCGTTATCCGCTGCATGTTCGGTGTAATTGTTGAGGTTTGAGTAACGGTTAATGTGATAGGGCTAGGCTTACGCATATAAGGCTCTCTTAAGTTTTAATTTCCACATCATAATCTTGAATAACCGAACACTCAATATTAATGGTTCTCATTTACCTTGATTTACACTCACCGCTAATTAAAGCAATGTTATGTATATAATTAAGCCCTTTAAATTAACTTAAAGGGCTGAATAAATATGAGGAATGGAACCTGTCAGAGATTAGCTATTCGCGTGCTCTAGTTCCGCTGCTTCATCGGCGACTTTCGCAGCCTCTAGCATCTTACGAATGATGAATGATGAAGCCAATGCAACACCAACCATCACGACCGCTAGAACAGTCAGCATTTGGAAGTAATTGCCATAAACCGTTTGTACAATGTGTTGTGTGATCGCTTGGCCTTTCTCAAGTGCGATTGACGTTGAGAATACCGCACCCACAATACCCGACAGTGCCATTGCCACATAGAACATACTTACAGAGAAGTTCTCAATGTGTTTTGGTGCAACAGACAGGATAAAGGCCACAACCATTGAGCCTACAATCACTTCACCAAATGCTAGGAAGAAGTGGATAGCTAGGAACACCTCTGGGCGAATTATTACATCTTCACCTATCGTTGTTACGGCGAGCGTAAGAATACCAAACGCGATAGCGGCGAGGATGAATGAGAAACCGACTTTTGTCGCCGTAGAGAAGTTAATGTTTTTCTTTTCTAGTTTAGAGAAGGCCGCTGCAATCATAGGGCCTGCAACCATACACCAAAGTGGGTTCATTGCCATTGACGCTTCAGGCGCAACAGGGATGAAGCCAAACAGGTCACCACGCATTGTGTTGATCGCTACCATTGTCATCGATGTCATCATCTGACCGTAGTACACGAAGAAACATGTCGTTAGAAAGGTGATGATTAGGATAGTACCCATCTTAAGCATCTCTGATTTCTTTGATTTTGCCATCAAAGAAACGAAGTAGATGATCGCACCACCGCTGATTGCATAAACGATGTTTTGGCCGATATCCATGTTAGAAAACATGAAGAATACTAAGCCAATCATCGCAGCTGAAAGCGTTAAGAAAGCAACCCAGTTTTTTGTGCTTACTGGCTTTTGGTCAATCGGTTCACTTGCCGCAACGAGACCTTTACGGGTGATGATCAGCATTAGAAGTGCCGAACCTGCCAAAACAGCTGAAAGCAGGAAGCCACCGTGGAAACCAACAACAAGCACCAGCATTGGGAACAGGTATTGGCCTAAAAGCGCACCAATATTGTTTACTGAGTAGTTGATAGGGTAGCAGTTTTCAAAATCTTCATGAGTTTTGAAGGTACGCTTGTACAGGCTTGGGTAAGAAGGCGACATCAAGCCACGTGCGTAGCTGGCTAGCGCAATACCACATAATGCCATTGGTACATTGGTAGAGGCTGCACCTAATACCAGTAGTAAGTAACCACTAGAGAAACCAAGATATGAGACGGTTAGTGAGCGATACGCGCCTAAAAACTTATCTGCAATGAAGCCACCAGCGATAGCAAAAAGGGGACCGATAGCGGAAAATGCACCAACGACCATCATAGTGTCGGCTTCATTGTAATTAAGCTCTTCAAGGAAGAAGCGAGTCAAAATCACCATGACGCCATAGAACGAAAGTCCGAACATCATCTGGCAGAACATCATTGATTTGTTTAATCTATTCCACATTATATTATTCTCACATTTGGATTTAGATGCAGTGTAATTGTCTAATTATAATCTTATTGGTGGCAATATATAAGCCTTAATGTGTCGTTCGTGCACCCATGTAGCGGGTATGGTTTTCTTGATATGGTGATTCATATTTCTCATCCGATGATTGATATTTTTCATGCATGAAATATGCAATGTTAGGTTTTGGTTGTGGGTGTCAGCCAATTTACAAGCTAATGGTCCAGATTCGACGCTAAGTGACCGAGTAATAAGAGAAACAAAGCTGCAACAAGTAGGGTTAATATTTTACATTGAGGTGAGGCGCACTCGAAACGGGCTTTAGCTGAAAATAGTAAAGCCAGCACGAGGGCTGGCTTTGTTTCGAATGTGGAAACTTAGTTTGCAAAAGTGAGGGCTGGTTGGGGCTAAATATCACCCTCATTGTACGCTCTTAGTTGTATACCATCTATTCGCAAGGTGGGGCCAAATGGATCATTGCTAGCCCCCCGAGAGAGGTTTCACGATATTTCTTGTTCATGTCTTTACCTGTTTGGTACATGGTTTCAATCACTTTGTCCAATGAGATAAGGCATTTACTCGTCCGCTTCAGCGCCATTCGTGAGGCATTGATGGCTTTGATTGCCCCCATCGCATTTCGCTCGATACAAGGTACTTGAACCAAGCCGCCAATCGGGTCACAGGTCATACCCAGAGAGTGCTCCATTGCGATTTCTGCGGCAATACAGATTTGCTCGTTGCTACCACCACGTAAGGCTGTTAAACCCGCCGCTGCCATGGATGAAGAGACGCCGACCTCTCCTTGACAGCCTACCTCTGCGCCAGAAATGGACGCATTGGTTTTGTATAGGATACCGATAGCGCCAGAGACGGCTAAGAAGTCTTTTATTTGTTTGGTATCCAGTTGCTTGATGAAACGATGGTAGTACATCAATACCGCAGGAATAACCCCCGCTGCACCATTAGTGGGGGACGTGACAACCTGCCCCCCCGCTGCATTCTCTTCACTGACAGCGAACGCAAACAAATTAATCCAATCCATGATCTCCATCGGATCGTTTTCAATCGAGGCATTTGCCTCAAGTTTTTTCAAAAGAGCAGGCGCTCGACGGGTCACTTCAAGACCGCCATCAAGAATGCCTTCCGTTTCAAGACCTCGTTGCATACACAGCGACATCACCTTCCAGATTTGCTGCGCTTTATGGTCAATGGCCTCCATATCTTGAAATGAAACTTCATTACGCAGGATCAAGCCCCCAAGGCTAAATCCGTGCTGCTCGGCCAATTCCAACATTTGGTCGGCAGAAGAGAAAGGGAATTCAACCTGTGTTTCAGGTTCTTGTTTTCCATTTTGCAGTTCATCAGCGGTTGCGATAAAGCCACCACCGATGGAGTAGTAAGTTTCCATATCCAGAAGGCGACCGTCTACGTCAAAGGCTGAGATCGTCATACCATTTTCATGCAGCGGTAGGTTCTCTTTGTGGAAGAGTAGGTCAGTTTCGACATCGAAATAAATGCCATGCCTAGCGCTCACCAGCAGAGATTTATCTTTAATGGCCTTGCTCATAGCCAAGTTGGCACTGGTGATTTTTATCGTATCCGGTTGGTTACCAAGTAGGCCCAATAGTGTGGCACGATCGGTATGGTGACCAATACCTGTGAGTGACAGTGAACCGTATAAATCGATTTGAATACGGGTTACTTGCTCAAGTATAGGCTCAATCTTTTGAGTAAAATTAAAGCCAGCGATCATCGGCCCATTAGTATGAGAGCTCGAAGGCCCGACCCCAATTTTGTAAATATCAAAAATAGACAGCATAGTAACTTCCTGTGAGACGGTTCGGTCAATGACCAATAGTATGCATTATTGCGAGCCAGATTTAAGAATTTAAAAATACTTCTATTAACAATTATTGTATACATAACTCACTCCATCTAATTATAAAAACGAGATTTGAACATAAAATGGACATTGAACACCTCATCATTGTGCTAGGAAAACGACTGAATAGGAATCAATTAACGGATGAAGGTGTCAGTCGAGTCGATGCTTTGGTGGATTACCTAAAAGTCGAATCCAATCGACAAACTGCCGTTGCATTTTGCGGCGGAGTGACAAAAGGCCAATCGATATCTGAAGCGGACGCAATGCACAAATATTATCTAAGGCTTGAAAGCCAGCTTAGCCCCTCGTTTACCTTAGGGGCGATGTTGCTTGAACAACTGTCGACAAACACTGTTGAGAACATTCAGAATTTAGCCTCACAAATGATCGAGACTGGTCTGTTTGTGTGTGGGCAGAGCGTGAAAGTGACATTTATCTCGAATGACTACCATTTGCAGCGAATTTTCGAGATTCAAGCCTTGATGGATGAGCAAGGCTTACTCAAGGTTTTGATCGAGAAATGCTCGGAACTTGGCGTGAATTTAAAGATAAATCGTCAGTTAGCTGCTCATGTGGCTGTGCCTTACCCGCATCAAAACATTCAAGGGCAACTGTTTTTATTGATGGATGCACTGACAACCTATCGCGTCTATCTTGAAGGTGTGTCAGCCGGTGTCTTTAAGCGTGATTTACAGCGTGTGAGGCAGCAACCAGAAAGACTGTCTTTAGATGCTTTGGCTGTTGCGAAACTCTTAGTTGAAAAAGAGATCGCAAACAGAGCGGCAGTAGAGACAGAATCAGTCGCGACTGCCTTCGTTAAACAAAGTGGGTTCCAAGAAGGTTCGGTAGGGCCGTCATCTTATTTAGATATTGTAGGCAGTTTGCTCCCGTTATTGACGCACTGCATCCAGCAGACCCCGGCAGATACTGGCATACATAAAGTGAGGGAGTACCTTGCTCTATTAGACACTAACCTAACGTTATTGAATCGATATTTAGATCCGGAGTCGGACCATACACCTCGTTGGTGGCGATAAGCCGTTATTTGTTTTTTGTAAAACCAAAAACAGTGATTAAACTCGCGAAGGCAATCAAGCAGTAAGCGAGAAGCTCAGTGCCTTCTTCAACAAAGGTTTTTACATTACTAATATAGTGCTCGCCCATGATGCTTTGCCAAAAACTGCCCATACCAAATAAGCGGGTAAAGACCAGCAGCAGCATCACGCTCGTTATCAATAAGTTCATGTGCGGTGAACGTAAAATAAATGCAAGCTGGTCGAGAGTCTGTTTGCCGTTTTTTACGGCGTAGAAAATCGCGGCAGCGGCAGTGAGAACGGCGGGGTATACCCATACGCCATGTGTGATCATATCAAGCCAATGGTCCAGTTCACGAATCAATAAAACGGCAAAAAAAGCACTGATCAAAATGGCGGCATGCCTTATTTCATAGCGTTGTTTGGCGAGATAAAAAAAAGCGACAGAAGAGACAACCAAAAGACATTGCTGCAGTATTTCGGTTAATGAGCTCTCACCAGCTCTACCACTCAATAGCGAGGAATCGATACGAACGGCTACGTTGACGATAACGCCAATCGCCAATATCACGAGCGCCGTTTGACAGCGCTTATAGATGATTTTTGATGTTGATTGAGAAACATGGAATTCAGGGAGTTCAAGAGACATAGGCTTTGCTCTCTTATTTTGATTGAGCTTTCATATCTCACATTAGATGCCAGCTGAGGCTCAGATGATAATGCGAGAAATGAAACGCGATTCAATCGTGAATTTTTACGCTAAATGGTCACCCAGAGGTGACTGTTTTACGTACCTTCATGATATTTGTAGTCATAGAAAGTCTTGGGGGCTACATACACCTGACAAGAAAAAGATATCTTGCAATCAATCTATCGAAGATCAACTTTGTTCAGCTTGATCGTGGTTGTTTTTGTAGTACTCCCATTGCTCAACACGCTCACCGTCTTCAAATACGCAGTAAGTGGTGCGTTGATTGTTTTCGGTCACCGTATCTAACTCGCCATCCTGCTGAACACAATAAACGGATGCGGGGTTTGACACTGAAATACGCTGATCTTCACTATATTCGGCATAGTCGTTAGCGCACCCCCCTAAAACAAGAGCAAATACTGACATCAAACCCATTCTTTTCATGCTTTTCTCCTCAGTGATAACGTAAAGGTGATTCTTTGAATTCGATATAATCAGAATCGGACCCTATAAAATGAGTATATTTTAGATTTCAGAAAAGGTAGTGGAAATTTAGCCAAGATATTGAAATAGGGTGATCTTCACCCAGTCTAAATGTCTTTTTAGGTGTGCGAATCAGCGGGCTGGAGAAAGGTATCAACTCAATCTGTTTGTCTACTTTCGACAGGCTGGAAAGCGCTAGCACCTCTCCAATCTATTGATAGTTATGGTATGATGCCGCCAAATTCAGTTGAGCAGCCAGTAGCATGAGACATCTAAAAACCACCATTCACCCTGATATTGATCACTTAGACAATAAAACCGTCTATAAGCGTAATGCAGCACGAGCGATCGTCTTAGATGGTGAAGACATTCTGATGCTGTATACCGAGCGTTATCACGATTATACCATCCCTGGTGGGGGCTTAGATGAGGGTGAAGATGTTATTGCCGGCATGGTCCGTGAACTGGAAGAAGAGACCGGAGCAAGCAACATTCATAGCATTAAGCCGTTTGGTATTTTTGAAGAATTTCGCCCTTGGTACAAAGATAATGCGGATATGATGCACATGATCTCGTACTGCTACTCATGCAAGATTGATCGTGAGCTGGGTGAGACGAACTACGAAGAGTATGAAGTGAAAAATGGCATGCGTCCGGTTTGGATCAACATTCATCAAGCGATTGCTCACAATGAAAAAACCATGGCGGAGAGCCCGAAAAAGGGCATGAGTATTGAGCGTGAAACCTTCTTATTGCACCTTATTGCTAAAGAGATGCTTTAGTACTGACCAGTTTGACACTGCCTGACCTCACTCAGTTTCGCTATTTTGTGCCGCCACTCAGGCGGCAAAATTTTGTCTGCTCGGCTCAAGAGCCGTTATCGAGGCTTATCAACAACATAGTTGATGTTGTCAACTATGTTGTTTTGATGTATGTTTAGGGCCGCTATTTGTCAACTTAGGGTTTCATAACTTGTGGCATTCCATAACTTGGCGTTTCATAGCCTAGCGTCTCATATCTAGCTATGATTAGCCTATGCCTGATTAAGCAATCGAATTGCTTTGAGCCTCTCCTAAACAAAGAATACTATGAATAAAAGACAGTTTATTGCCCATTATTTGCGCATGAATCGCACCTCTTACTTACTGGCGATTGTGTTCATTTTTCTTGTCAACTGGTTGCAAGTTGAGATCCCTCGTTATATTCAATTGGCGATAGATTTGATTGATGATGCCTCTTCAGCAGGTCACCAGCAGCTTCAAAGCTATGTCTGGATTGTGGTCGGGATGTCAGTTGCTATGGTTGTGGTGCGGATCCTATCGCGCATTTATGCACTAAACCCGGGGCGAATTACCGAAGCATCGCTTAAAGGAACGCTTCTACAAAAGCTCAATCGCCTGCCTAACAGTTTTCATGAGCGCTTTGCTTCTGGTCGCTTAATCTCAATCATCAATAATGATCTTGCTGGCATCCGCTTAATGTTTGGAGTGGGTTTTCTCCAGTTCTTCAATGTGCTGCTCGCCCTGTCGTTAACGCCTCTTTATATGTGGCGCATCTCCCCAGAGCTAACCCTGTATTCGATTATTCCTATCTCAATTGCCTTTGTGATTTTCCGTGTCGGCTTCAAGCGAATGAAAATCCTGCATTTAGAGCATATGAAGCGTTTACAAAATTTGTCTGCTCAGCTGATGAGTTACTTGTCTGGGATTGATTTGATTAAGAGCCAACAAATGTCACCTTGGGTGCAAGCGGAAACCGAAAAATTGAATCAACTTTTGCTTGAGTGCCGCCTTAAGATCACTCGTATTCAAGTGTTCTTCATGCCAGTGTTGGATTACGCCAATGATCTGATGAAGATTATTATTCTTGGGCTTGGTGGTTATATGCTTATGAGGCAGGAGCTGACTCTCGGTGAGATCACCGCTTTTCTAACTTACTCGGTTTTGTTGGCAATGCCACTAATGCAGCTAGGCCGAATCGCCACGATCTATCAGCGTGGTATGGTTGGTATTCAAAGTGCGCAGACCATTCTTAATGCGAAAATACCAGTGATTGATCAAGAGACATTGCCGGAACTCGATGTTGAAGCGCTAAAGGGAAAAACGTTCTCCGTTCGCAACCTGAGCTTTAGCTATTCCGGTGAAGATCGCATGATCCTTGATGACATCAGCTTTGATATTCCTGCGGGGAAAAAAGTGGGGGTGCTCGGCGGGATCGGTGCGGGAAAAACCACACTCGTGAACTGTTTGAACCACCACTTAGAGGTTCCAGCAGGCTCTGTTTTTCTAGGAGAACGAGATATTACAAGCTTCTCTCGCAGCGATCTGCGGCGATATCTGAAAACCGTCACACAAGATCCTTATCTGTTTTCAGCTACCGTGGAAGACAACATTCGTTTTGGTAGCTTTGATACAGATTTGGCAAAAAGTCAGGTTGATGAAGTGTTGGAGCTCAGCCAGTTGGCCAGTGATGTCATGCGCTTTGAGCATGGCGATCAAACTTTAGTCGGTGAGAAAGGCATCATGTTGTCAGGCGGGCAGAAGCAGCGCCTAAGTATTGCTCGCGCTCTGCTGCAACCCACCGATTTGATCATCATGGATAATGTGCTCTCTGCGGTTGACTATGAAACCGAGAGGAAGATCTTAGAAGGCTTGTTTAAGAGATTAGAAAATCAGTCGGTTTTAGTGGTTTCACACCGCGTGAATGCCCTTGAATATATGGATGAAATCATCGTGTTGAACGAAGGTAAAGTGATCGCGAAGGGCGACCACGCAACGTTATTGAAAACGTGCGATTACTATTACGATACATGGCAACTACAGCAGAATGAAACGGAGGCTGCAGCATGTTAAAAGGTGTTGATGTTAAGTATCTTAAGCACTTTTTTAAATTTGCTAAGAAATACAAAGGCTCTGCGATTCTGGGCATTGCCATGCTTCCGTTCACAGTCATCACCAGCTTATTGTTTCCTTGGCTGATCATCCAAGTGATCGATGTGCATCTCAGCCATGGCGATATGGATGGCCTGCTCGAATACGTGTTCTATTTAGCTGCCGTGCTGGTGGCGAGCTATGTGGTGGATACCACTTATTCGTATAACCTGCGTAAAACCGGGCAACACACCATCACCGATATGCGTTCAGTGCTGTTTGCTCGCGTGCTAAAACTGCCTCGCAGCTATTTTGATAACACACCGATAGGCGTAACGCTTTCACGCCTAACCAGTGACTTGGAAACCATCGGTGAGACGTTCGTTCAGTCGGTGGTTGGGCTCGTCAAAGACAGCATTAATACCATAGCTCTGTTGGTGATGATGTTCTTCATTGACTGGCAACTGACGCTGATTGTATTGGTCATTATGCCACCAGTGATGTACTTGACGGTGTACGTGAGAAACCGACTTCGTGCCTTATATAAGGTGACTCGTTCTTCGCTGGCTCGTGGTATTGGCTTTTTACAAGAAGTCTTATTTGGCATGAAAACCGTTCAGATGTACCGAGCGGAAGAGCAAGTCGAGCAACGTTACCAAGGTTATACCGATGAGTTTCTAAGAGCACAGAAGAAGATAAATAAATACGATGCGATTTTGTTCTCGTTTATTTCAGGCGTGACCTCCGTCACCATCGCGCTCATGATCTGGTATGGCTCAGGGCAAGTCATCGAAGGAGCGCTGACCTTAGGTGTGCTGATTGCCTTTATCAATACGCTAGAGAAAGTGTTTGTCCCGATCCGCGACTTTACTTCGCAGATCGCTTCAATCCAGAGTTCATTTGCAGCGTTTGACCATATTGAAGAGCTGTTTGTTGAGCCGACTGAAGAGGAAGGACGTAACCTGCTGCCATCTAACAAGGTTGAGAAACAGCTCGAACAGTTTGTGAGTCTAGAGTTTAACAACGTGAGCTTCCGTTACAAAGACGACTCTCCATATGTTCTAAAGAATGTCTCGTTTGTATTGGAGAAAGGGCATCAAATCGCCCTTGTGGGTTCGACGGGGTCAGGCAAGTCGACGATTCTTCGTTTGATCTCTAAAACTTATCAAGACTATGAAGGCAGTATTCTGTTGAATGGCATTGAGCTATCAAAGATCTCAAGTGAGGATTCGGCGCATTTGTTCTCAATGATGATGCAAGACGTGCACTTATTTGAAGAGACAATCCAATTCAATATCGCGCTTGGCAAAACGCATCTATCTAGAACTGAGGTTGAACAGGCGGCGCGTTATGTTTATGCCGATAAGTTTATTGAACAATTGCCACAAGGTTATGACTTCCACTTGGAAAAGAGCGGCTCCAACTTGTCTGTAGGGCAAACGCAGCTGATATCGTTCGCTAGAGCGGTTGCACAGGGTGGTCAATTGATGATGCTTGATGAAGCGACCAGTTCGGTAGATTCAATCACTGAAGATCTGATTCAAAAAGCAATGCAGCGCCTTTTCAAGGAAAAAACCGTGATTGCGATTGCACACCGCCTTAGCACTGTTCGTCACTCTGACACGATTCTAGTATTAGAGAAGGGGCAAATCGTCGAACAAGGTAATCATCAGCAGTTAGTCGCACACAATGGGGTTTATGCTGGGTTGTTGAAAGAGTCAATTGTTGGCCCCAATGCTTCTCAAGCAACGGTCGCTTAGGGAAGCTTAGATGTCTTAAATTGGAGACTGTGGTTTCGCTTAGAACGACGGCGGGTACTGACACAGATATCGGCGCGGTACTGACTAGCGGAGTGGGTGCCCGTCGGCCGTGGCGCTCTATTGTTTGTTCTATCAATTTGAGACAATTTAAAAAATATAACATATTTTTCGATAATAAATATGTTATGATATCCCTACTACTAAAGGGGTGCTATTAGGCACCGGGGTGTGTGCAAGCCAATGCTAAGCGTGCTTGTGTCAGTCACTTTCTGGCGAATATGGAATCGAAAATGTTGTTGGAAGAAGTTGTAGAAATTATCGAATTAACCGACTCAGACCATTTATCTCAAGCAATGGCACTGTTCAACGAGCATGGCTTTGTTGATACTGAGTCTTTGCCGTTTATGAACGTTGTTTTTGAAACGGCACCAGAGCAACTTGCAAAGAAATTATCGCAAATAGGCTTTAAAGGCACAGTGCAAGTTGAGAAAAATGAAGATGCGTCAGGTTTCATCATTGTTGATGCTGAGCGCGTTTTGCTAAAAGATTCTGCTCAACAGCAAGACTCTATCCCGCTTAGTAAAAGTGCTTAAGCCATACCGCACTCATTCTAGAAATAGGCTCTAAGTTCATTTAAAGAGCTGAGTTCAGTAACACCAGTATGATTATTTGAGGTTAACACCGTGACAACAGCGACCGTTTCATCAACCGAGCAACACATTTCCAACGAGCATGCGCTTTTAGGTGCATCGTTATTAGCGTCTCAAAAAGTTGAGTTGGCTTTGTTCAGTGTTATCTCTAAGTTAGCAAAGGCACTTCCTAAAGAAGCTCAGCCTCTGTTGGGCTTGGACGTACAAAGCTTTTTAAGAGAGCAACCAAGTGAGCAGGAGGCGATACTCGCCTTGTACGAACAAACCTTTGGCGAGCAACTGCCTTTAAATCGACATCAAATGAGCGATTTTATTTATCACAGAAACTTGGTCGCTCGCAGTTTCTGGCTAGTGACAGGTGCTGATATTAAAGGTGGCGAGAAGCTGGCTAACCCAGAACTTTACCTCAATGAGTTTTTGGCCAAATGTGAACATTGGCAAGTGCTGCTTGAGAGCAAGTCATTCAATTGAAACCACAAAAGCCATAGCGATCGGAGTCATACCATATTTAAATTTATCAAAACTGCCGCTTAAGACTTGGCTTGTTTCTTAATAGGTGCCTTGCTTGAAAGAGTTTTTGCGCTGCTATTCGCACTTTTTTAATTTGCATGTTCTTATTGGGATAACAGAAAGGCTAACATGCAAAGCTTGCGCCCTTAAAAAGCCATGAGATATTAGGGCGTGTTGATCTTTGCTGTACATTTCGCGTTCAACAATACATCGGTAGCCACATCAACATGAATGCCAGCG
>NZ_CANLBV010000077.1 GCF_947488985.1 uncultured Vibrio sp. | reverse complement strand
AGTACCTTTAACGATCAAAGTTAAAGGTTACGACGTTTATTGAAAGGATTGAATGAGTCGATTTAAAGACGCTTACCCTGAAGATGACATTACCTTATCTGCTGCATTGTATTGCGCGAACCGAAACCCTAAGGCACACCTTCTGGTTTATTTTAAAGACGAGGCATTGAGTGATTTATTGCATCAACATTGTCCAAACTCAGAGTGTATTCCGGCAGTGGGGGCTGAAATGCTCGCTAAAGCGGCGGTTGATCCCGGTTCTAGCGCATTGCACCAAGAGTTATTAAGCTCAACGAGAGGGATGACTCAGTATTCGACTTATTATCCTACAGGTGCTGCTCCTGTCACTGTTGCCCCGATTTTTACGGTGTTTAAAGAGAAGTATCAAGCGACGCTGATTGCAATCGATAGTGGAAGTGGGATTGAGCTTAACCCAGAGTTAAGCCAAGTTGTTAGCAGTGGAAGCAAGTTGTTTTATATTGCCGATGAGCGAATTGATGACTTCGATTGGCAGGGCTTCTAAAGCGGTGACTTCATTAAATTCTAGAAAGGCCTCGGTGAGAGGCCTTTTTGATATTTTATCTTGTTGAGCAGTTGAGCAGTTGAGCAGTTGAGCTATTGAGCTTCAGCCAGTGCGATACCGCGCTGAGTTAATCCGCAAAGCATCACAGGCACAGCATTAAAAATTTCTTCAAATTGCTCTAGACCTTCGATACCTTGCTCTGCGAGCGTCGCAATTGAAGTTTCTGGATCATAAAGCATGCTCAGTGAAAGCAATACACCACCAATTAATGCGTTGTTTTCGCTCTCTTCCGGCATCAGTGTCTCCCAGTCGTCACGGGCAATCTGCCAGCCTTGAAGTAAGCCTTCACAAAAATCGCGGGTTGCTGAGTTAACCACTTCTTCTTCATCTAAATGACAAGCTTGTGGCCAAAGCCAGGTACCTTCCATTAACTCAGGGCGCGTTTTGTTCCAAAGTGCGATGATGACTTCAATGTAGCTTTCAAGTTGCTCGCCATCAGTGAATGGTGCGACTTCTTCGCCACCCCAAAGGAACGGTAACCACTCATGAGGGGTTAATATATTAGGGGCTGCGGCCATTGCGGTAACAAAGCCGATGGTTTTATGTTCTGTGATTAGCTTTCCTTCCAGCTCTGGAAGCGCAAGAATGTCTTGTAAAGTCAAAGTGAGGTACCGTAAAGGGAATATATTTGCACTTATAGTACCAATGAACTTGTACTGATCAAGCTACAATCTAAAAAGGCTTGATGTCGTTGTTGATAAATACTAGGTTAAATATAAAAGAAAACTAACGAAAAATTATGCAGATACGGTCATCTTTAAAGAAAAAAAGCATGGTAGCGCTCAGCCTGTACCTTGCGATGTTTATTGCGATTATAGGCAGTGTGACGTATTACGTTGTAGAGTCGCCTGTCCGTGCCAAACTGCAGCAAAATCTCGATCTGCGTACGCAACTGTTATCGGCTTTGATTACTGAGCCACTCAGTAGTTCTGAAGGGTTTGTTGACAGCTTAGTGGGTTTTGCTCAGGCGCAGCACAGTGGCACAGAGGTCATCGTGTTATTTAAGTCTCTGCTCGCCGCGAGTAATGACACGATCGTCAGTGCCGGTATTTGGCCTGAACCCTATGCACTTGACTCCAAAAAGCTGCTGAACAGTTACTTTTTCAATAAAGCGGATGATGGCAAAATTGATCAGTTGTTTTCTTACAACAACCCGAAAAGCCTTCCGTATCACCAAGAGTATTGGTATAGCTCAGTCGTCAATAGAGAACAAGGAACCATCTCTTGGAGCGACGTGTATATCGACCCATACACGCATGTCCGCATGATCACCGCTTCTTCGCCTTATTATTATGAGGGAACCTTTGCGGGTGTTGCAACGGTCGATCTCTCTCTTGAGGAGCTGCTGGCCTTTATTCGAAGTCACGCGGAAGAGTATAACCTTGGCATCACATTAAGAGATAAGCTCAACCAAGTGTTGGTGACGCATAATTTTAATCTTGTTGAAGGGATATACATCAGTAATAACCAAATTGGTGAGTTTGGTTGGCAAGTCGATGTCGTCAACTCTAAGTCGTTAGTAGCAGACGAGGTGTTTCGTCAGGTTATGAGTATCGAGGGTGGTATTGTCCCGCTATTGTTGCTTTGTATTATGGCCGGTTATTACCTATTAAACCGCTATTTGATCAGGCCAATAACAACTATTTCGGCCAAGGTAGACGGATCTAGAGCAGGGGAAATCATCGATGTTAACTATATCAGTGATGATGAAATTGGTCACTTGATCAAAAGTTTCAATGAAAAGACCATTTACCTTGAAGCCGAGAAGGTTAAAGCTCAAGCATCAACTGATGCGAAAACCGCGTTCCTTGCGACTTTGTCGCATGAAATTCGGACCCCGATGAATGGCGTATTAGGTACAGCACAGATCCTACTAAAAACCCCATTAAGCGCAGACCAAGAAAAGCACCTTAAGACTTTGTATGATTCTGGCGACCATATGATGACCTTACTCAATGAGATCTTGGATTTTTCAAAGATCGAGCAGGGTAGGTTAGACCTAGATGAAACTCGCTTTCCACTCGACTCGATCATTGGCAGTATCAATAGCGTTTATTATACGCTCTCTTCTGACAAAGGGCTTCAATTTAAGGTGTACTCTGAAGTACCTATGGGTCGTTGGTACTTCTCTGATAAGGCACGCCTGCGCCAAATCCTGTTTAATCTATTAAATAATGCTGTCAAATTTACCTCGAAAGGTTTTGTTGAGGTCTATCTAAAAGAAGTGTTAGAAGGGAGCGATACCTACCTCAACATTCGAGTTCGTGACACTGGAATTGGTATATCTAAAGAAGCGCAGAAGCGAATTTTTAAGCCTTTTGAGCAAGCTGAGTCTTCAACCACGCGCCAATATGGCGGCACAGGGCTGGGGTTGGCGATAGTGAAGAAAATAGCCCAGCTGATGGATGGCAGCATTACGGTCACCAGTGAACAGGGAATTGGCACCAGTTTCGACGTCCGTATAAAGATACAGCCTTGCCAACCCGGTGAAGCTGAGCAGACCGAGAAGAAGAAGTTAGATTACTCAGGCTTGAAAGTTCTGATTGTTGAGGACAACAGGACTAATACCATCATCATCGAAGCCTTTATGAGCAGTAAGGGCTTTACCTGTAAGAGTGTTGAAAATGGTGAGCTGGCAATAAAAGCGATTGCCGAAGAGCACTTTGACTTGGTACTGATGGACAACCATATGCCAGTTATGGATGGCGTTGAAGCGACCACGGCTATTCGCGCTTTGATAGGCGACATGTCAGCAGTATTGATATTTGGCTGTACAGCGGATGTTTTCAGAGAGACTCGAGAGCGTATGTTTGGGGCTGGTATTGACTATATTATCGCCAAGCCGATTGATGAGCGTGATCTTGATGATGCGCTGTTTCGTTATTCGAATAAGTTGTACCAATATAATTCTGCAAACTTCCTGAATACCAAGAGTCATGGTGAGGGTTACAACTAAGCCGCTAAGGATTATACCCTCTCTACCTCTCTCTGCACCTCTCTCTAACATCACTACAGTGAATCGACTCATGACTCATGACTCAATAATCAGTTAATTGCAGTAATGGATTAACTGATTATTCGCCTTAATGCGATTTTATTTTGGAAATTACGGTGTTACAAATAATTTTTCAGTTGCAAATTAATAACTTGGTTAATATTTTAGAATATATAACTACTAAACTTATGCTTTAATAGCGCCTTTCTCTGGCTTGGTGCGATTGTGCCTTGTTTATGTTTTGGTAATTCATCAATATTGTGGTGATATATTTCTTTAAGGTTCTTCGTCGATGAAGTCTCGTGGTCCATTTTGTATTCGAAACGCAGCTGCGGATACATTTGCTATGGTAGTTTTCTGTTTTATTTCTGGCATGATTGTAGAAGTGTTTATCTCGGGTATGACGTTTGAGCAATCTCTTGCTTCTCGAACGTTGTCGATCCCGGTAAACATTGCTATTGCTTGGCCTTATGGTGTCTTTCGTGATTGGTTCTTACGCAACGGTGCGAAGCTATCTGAAAACTCATTGATGAAGAACGTATCTGATCTGTTGGCTTACGTTTTATTCCAGTCGCCAGTTTACGCCGGTATCTTATTGGCTGTTGGAGCTTCAGGTGAGCAGATCGTAACAGCAGTCACCAGTAACGCTATTATCTCATGCGGAATGGGTGTGCTTTACGGTTATTTCCTAGATATGTGCCGTAAATGGTTTCGGGTACCTGGCTATTGCCAACAAGCATAGTAAACGGTTGTCGTAATATTTGGTTTGTTTTTGTTCTAATCAGTTAATTTGTAATCGAACAAACCAAAAAAGGGACTTTTTTTGATAATGCCCCTTGACCAAAGCAAGCAGAATCAATAAAGTAGCGTCTCGTTGAGTGACGAATTTGACGGGAAATTGTGGAAGGATGGCTGAGTGGCTTAAGGCGCTCGCCTGGAAAGCGAGTATACGTTTATAGCGTATCTGGGGTTCAAATCCCCATCCTTCCACCACTATTCGAAACCCCAGCAGAAATGCTGGGGTTTTCTCGTTCCAGAGTGTCTATGCTTTATCTTATTCCCTTCCCTCTAGAATCGCCCTTGAAATCCCTTGATTTCTTGACCTGATTCTACACAATGAACGTTAAGCAACATTATGAATAATCTTAACTATTAGGAATCTATTGCATCATGACAGAAACCCTTGTTTCTCCATTGCTCTCCTTTACTATCGCGATCTCATTGCTGTTTGTTGGTAAAGGTTTGATCGAAAGATCTGAAGTATTGAGAAAGTACTCACTGCCTGAGCCCGTTATTGGTGGCTTTGTGTGTGCCGCGACCGTCGCGGTGCTTTACTATATTTTTGAAATTCAAATCACGTTTAGCCTCGATGTACGAGATTTTTTGCTTCTCTACTTTTTTGCTGGCATCGGACTACAAGCGGATATCAACACGTTATTGAAAGGTGGCCGACCGCTATTCATTTTGCTGTGTCTTGCCGCGACTTTTATTGTTCTGCAAAACGTCGTCGGTATGGCCGTAGCTTCAGGTTTTGGCATGGATGCGAAGGCGGGCTTGTTATCTGGCTCGGTCAGTCTCATTGGTGGTGTCGGGACAACGTTAGCTTGGGCTCCGATGTTTGTTGAAGAATTCGGTATCTCTAACGCGCTGGAACTCGGCGTCGCTTCAAATACCGTTGGCTTGATTGCGGCGTGTGTGATCGGTGGTCCAATTGCCAACTACTTACTCAATAAGCATAAAGTCAGCCCATCTAATGAAGAAGAAGTGACAGTGGGTGCGTTCCAAGAAAGTGAGGCACGCATTGAACTGAGTCATTACGGTGTTTTATGGGCATGGTTGATTTTAAACTTGACCTTAATGCTTGGTTACAGTCTCAGCGAAGTGATTGAATCAATCGGCTTAAAACTCCCAATGTTCGTAAGCTGTTTAATTGCTGGTATTTTGATTGGTAATATTGGCCGAGCACTGTTTAAGAAACGCCGTACACAAGAAAAAATAGCTCAAGGTCGTAAAGGCTTAGCCATGATCTCGGATATTTGCTTAGGGATGTTCTTAACCATGGCATTAATGGGGCTACGTATCTGGGACCTCGATGGTCTATTTGGTTATATCTCTGTCATTATGAGTATTCAGATCCTACTGTCACTGTTGTTTACCGTGCTGGTGGTCTACTACTTGATGGGAAGAAACTACGATTCAGTGGTGATATGTTCTGGCTTCGGTGGTATTACTCTTGGCTCTACAGCCACAGCGATAGTGAATATGACAGCGGTGACGAATCGCTACGGTGCAAGCCCACAAGCCTTTGTTGTGGTGCCACTGGTGTGTGGTTTCTTTGTTGATTTGATCAATGCAATTGTCATTAGTTTTTTTGTTGGGATGTAATGTGAGCAGCTTAGCTCATTGGTATAGGGAAAAGAGGCTTTCCTCATCGCCGTAGATTATTGAAAGCTGATTATAAGGCTCGAGATGCTAAGTTAGCAAATGATAGGGCGGGGCTTAGGAAGGAGTTTGTTATATCAAACAAATACTTTAAACAACCCCATTATCTCTAGGGTCATGGGGTTGTTGGTTTGGGCCTAATAGTGAGCGCTTATCGGGTGGCGGTTTCTAGTACTTGAGTAAAGCGGGCCCACGATTTTTGATCCGCCTCTTGTTGATAGTTATTGGAGCCAAAAACCGTAAACGCATGTGGCGCACCGCTGTAGGTGATCATTTCATGCTCAACTTTGGTTGTTTCAAGTTGCGCCGCGAGATGACCAAAATCTTCCATGGAGATCATTGCGTCAGCCGTACCGTGGAATACCACAACAGGGGCCTTAGTTTCAGAGTAGTCTTGCCCTTCTGGTGTTGACAAACCGCCATGGAAGGTCACATAGGCTTTAGAAGGGATGCCCGCTCGGGCAGCTTCCAATACGGCGGCTCCACCGAAACAATACCCCATCATCACCTTGTTCTCTAGGTCACCACCCAGCCTTTTGGCCTCCATTGCGCCTGCGTTGAGCAGCGTACGCATTTTGTCTCTGTCTTTATACAGCTCGCCAGTATGCTGCTTTTTATCTTTCACTTCTGTTGGGCGAATATCTTTACCGAAAAGGTCAATGGCGAATACGTTGTAACCCAGCTCATTGAGCATTTCAGAACGTTTCTTTTCGTAGTCGGTTAAACCATCCCAATCATGTATGAGCAGAACCAAAGGCGCTTGGTCACTGGCTTCACTCCAATAGCCTTCGTAGTCGATGCCGTCTATTTGGTAAGTCACGTTTTCTCCTGAAATCGCAGCAAAGGGAAGTAGAGCCGACAGTAAACTGAGTGTGGTGAACTTTCGCATGCATTATTCCTTTATATGACCAATGAATTCCAACAAAAAGTATAGATAAGTTAATGATTATCGCCTTATTTTTATCTTTTATTTGGGACTGAGAATAAAGTTAGAAAGGAGGATGCAGAAATACCAATACATAGCCAAGGTCGACAACTTTCTTGAAAAATGCCGGGACCATGACTATTTGATGAACGGATGGATACTAACGCACCAATACAAGTGCACCAATGCTGAGTAAATTACTGTGAGCAGGGTTACTACCAGGATGAGCTACTATTGCTTGCAGTCATCGCTGGATATTTACGCTGATAGCGCGGTAACATGGATTCATTGCCTAAGATGCCCCCTTGATGAATGTAGATTATGGTTTTGGTTGGATTGTCTTGTTGCCACTGCTCTAAGCATTGCCACATCAATGGATCATAAAGCAGGTCGAATTCAATATCGGTTTGCTCTTGTAGATCCAACCAAGTTTGATAATCCTGTTGGTAAAGCTTACCGAAATGGTGCTTACGTTCAAGCGGTAGGATCTGCGGGTGTTCGGTTTCGCCAAGTTCATTAAATTGCTGCGTTAAGTATTCACTACCACCAACACAAGCACAGGTTAAAACTGGGATATTGTGTAATTTTAAATATTTATGAAGATAGAGAGCTGTTGTGCCAGTGCCTGCTGGTAGCGCTACCACGAAATCATGTTTATTCTCGAAGCGAATCCAATGGAGTATTTCCATCGCTAGCTGTTTCACACCATACTCCGAAAGTTGCGAGCGTCCACCTTCTGGTAGTACTAGGCAGTGTGAATCGGGTTGGCGAATTTGCTCAATATATTGCTGCGGGTGAAGGTCCGAGCCTGTGTTTTTCACAGAAATGACGTTAGCCCCAAGCTCAATTGCGCCGCGGTAATTGCCAATTGGGCAGTCTTGTAATCTTTGAGGGAGGTGGTCGACGTAAAACTCTAGCGCCCATCCTTTGATCTTTGCCAGTGCCGCGAGTGAGAACAGTGAGTTAGCCTGTGCCGAACCATAGCTGATCAAGGTGGTGGTATCTGGCGAATCATCTTCAAGTAGCTTCATGAACTTTCTGGCTTTATTGCCACAAAAGTGGAAGTGAAGCTGATCGTCGCGCTTTAAGAAAAAGGTATGATCGTTAAATTGGTGCTGAGTTACGGGGCTATTATTTAGTTTCATCGTCGTTAGATAAAATGTTGATTAATAAATCAGCACTTTCAAATCAAAAAGGGCCATTGAGTATCTAGTAGCTAGCCCACACTGTAAACCAACTAAATCAAGTTTTCGTTGAATATCGCGCTAGATTACCCATGTATATGTTCTGCCAAGGTGAGCAGTGATTTGCTAAGATTGGCATCGGGATCCAAAACACAGCTAAATAGCTGCGTTTTGTGTTTTATTGTTGCGAATTGTATCGGTTCGCAATCTTAACGTTGTGCTGCACGTTGGCGGTTCTTGCCGTTACTCGCAGGTTTGCCACCTTGGCCATTGCCTGCTTTATTGCGGTTTGGTTTGCCGTTGCCATTAGCTTGTGATTGCTGACCACCAGGCCCTTTCTTAATGAAGCCAGTCGCTGGTTTACGGCGGTTACCACTGTTGCTACCACCAGCGTTTTGGTTGCCGTTATTGTTAGCATTACCTTGGCTACCCGTTGGTTGCTTGCCACTCGGTTTAGGCTTATTACCACCTGGCTTAGGTTTATTAGTAGTTGGCTTATGATTACGTGGACTCTCACCACCAAGGCCAGGCTGAGACTTACTGTGTTTAGTCGCAAAGCGCTGTGATCCGTGACGACCAGACTTACGTCGTTGTGCTGGCGTTTGCGCATCAAAGTCTTCTTCCGGTACCAAACAGTTTGGTTTGTCACCGATGAGGTGTTTCTTACCCATAGCAATGAGTGCTTCACGGATGATCTTCCAGTTTTCTGGATCGTGGTAACGAAGTAGTGCCTTGTGCAAGCGACGTTGACGATCCCCTTTAGGTACAGGAACATCTTCACGCTTCTTATATTTCACGCGTTTTAGAGGGTTAGTCTCTGAGTAGTACATCGACGTTGCATTACACATCGGCGATGGGTAGAAGTTCTGTACTTGGTCACACTCGTAGTTGTGCTTTTTCAGCCACAGCGCAAGGTTAAGCATATCTTCATCTTCGGTGCCCGGGTGAGCAGAAATGAAGTAAGGAATGAGATACTGTTTCTTGCCAGCTTCTGCGCTGTACTTCTCGAACATCTCTTTGAAACGATCGTAAGTGCCCATGCCCGGTTTCATCATCAGATCCAGTGGGCCTTTTTCAGTATGCTCTGGCGCAATCTTCAAGTATCCGCCCACGTGGTGAGTCACAAGCTCACGCACGTATTCTGGAGATTCAATCGCGAGGTCGTAACGTACACCAGAAGCGATCATGATCTTCTTCACGCCCGGTACTTTTCTTGCGGAGCGATACAGGTCAATGGTGTGTTGGTGGTCGGTATTGAGCTTTTCACAGATTTTCGGGAACACACATGATGGGCGACGACAGTTAATTTCTGCTTTCGGATCGGAACAACCTAAGCGATACATGTTCGCCGTTGGGCCACCCAAGTCAGAGATTGTGCCAGTAAAACCCGGAACTTTATCTTTAATGTCTTCGATCTCATCCAAAATCGATTCTTTCGAACGGTTTTGAATGATACGCCCTTCGTGCTCTGTGATTGAGCAGAACGAACAACCACCAAAACAACCACGCATAATGTTGATCGAGGTCTTGATCATGTCGTAGGCAGGGATTTTTGCTTTGCCATACATAGGATGAGGAACACGTTGGTAGGCAAGGCCAAACACGTGATCCATCTCTTCTGTTGCCAACGGGATCGGTGCTTGGTTAACCCAAAGTTCCCGGTCACCATGACGTTGAATCAAAGCGCGACCTGAATACGGGTTGGTCTCAAGGTGCAAGATACGGCTTGCATGAGCATAAAGAATACGGTCGTTGTTCAGTTTCTCAAAAGCGGGGATACGAACAGCGGTTGTTTTCGCATCGTGGCGAGAAGGACGAACAGTTATCGGCTGAGCTTTTACTTCTTCTTTTTCGTCTTTTTTAGTGTCGCACTGCGTTTCAATTTCGTATGGGTTGACCGGAACATACGCTTTGTTCGGCTTTTCAATACGCGAAGAATCGATGATCTTGAAGTCTTCAGGGGCTGCAGGAAGGTTGACCGCTGTACCACGAATATTGGTCAGCGTTGACATGTCTTCGCCGTCAGCGATGCGATGCGCCACTTCGACTAGCGCACGTTCTGCGTTACCAAAAAGAAGGATGTCAGCTTTTGCATCAAATAACACTGAGCGACGAACTTTGTCTGACCAGTAGTCGTAGTGAGCAACTCGGCGTAAACTGGCTTCGATACCACCAAGCACGATAGGTGTGCCTTTATAAGCTTCACGACAGCGTTGAGAGTAAACCAGTGTTGCACGGTCAGGACGCTTACCACCTTCATTATTTGGCGTGTAAGCATCATCGTGACGTAATTTGCGATCAGAGGTATAGCGGTTGATCATGGAGTCCATGTTACCCGCTGTGATGCCGAAGAATAGGTTAGGTTTACCTAGCTTCATGAAGGCATCTTTATTGTCCCACTTTGGTTGAGCAATGATGCCCACGCGGAAACCTTGAGCCTCAAGAAGTCGGCCAATGATAGCCATACCAAAGCTTGGGTGATCGACATACGCGTCGCCCGTTACAATAATAATGTCACAGCTATCCCATCCAAGCGCATCCATCTCCTTTCTACTGGTCGGTAAAAAGGGGGCTGTACCGTAGCACTCAGCCCAGTATTTTTTGTGTTCATGAATAGGAGTGATATCGCTGTACATACTTCAACCTCTGATTTTTGAGGCGGGAATTATAGCGGCATGCGCCTAGACTAGCCAGTAGAACATGCCCCTGCTACTTTTGGCTCTTTCGCTGTTTTACGTTTCATCTCGGTATAATCGCCATACAACAGCATAGTTGAAGCCTTGAATAACGTCGCTAATTTGTGATTTTGATTAGTGTTCGCAGTCGTTTTTGATATTATTCGCGAAAATAAGTCTGAAGAAGTAGATCCACAATGGTCGAAACGTTATTAGTACAATTTGCTCCGATGCTTTTAGGAACCCAACTGATCTTAACCCTCATCTTGGTGAAAGGGGATATTTGCCCGGGACAACGTGGCCGTATTCACAAGATGTTGCCTGCAATTGGCGTGCTGTGGCTGGCGGTTGCGTCAGTGAAAATTGAAGCCTTTCTGGTCGTGTTCGCAATCTTTTATTTCTATTCTCAAGTTCAAACCAAAAAGACGCGTGATTCTGGCCCTATGTGGGTTATGTATTTGGCGTGTGGTTTGGCGCTGTCTTACGTTGCTATTCAAGCGACTGAACAAGCAACCACAGTCGGCATCATTACTACTCTGCTGTTGGTGGTATTGTTAGGTGCTGCGTTTGGTCATTTACTGCTGACAATCGCAAGAACGCGTTTGCAAGCATTCCACCGTGTTTTGCCAGTGGTGGGTGTATTGACGGGTATGTTGGTCGTTTTGGCAACAGTCGTGAATGTTTACTCACTCTCCGAAGCTCAGTTAGAACCAGTAATTTCAACCTTGCTATTTAGCTTCGCTTTGTTGATCTCTTCTATCGTGGTGTGGTGTTGGCATCTATTGTTCATTAAGACACCTGAAAAGCTTCAACTTACGGTTTCATTGCTGATGTTATTAGCGGCTGCTGTGGGTTTAACGCCAGTTTGGGCACTGTAACTTTGGGCATCGTAACTTTGGGTATGGTACCACGTATCTGATTTAAGAAGTGTGATCTGTTTTTTAGCGTGACCTTAGTAAGCGTTCTAAACTTAATTCTAGTCAGTGTGTTCGTAAGGAGTACGAGATGGATTTAAGCAACGTCAAAAGTCTTGATAGCATTATCTTGCTAGGAATCGTGAACGAGAAACTGCGCTTAGAGTGCGACAGTTTTGAAGAGCTCATTAGCATGTATGAGATGGATATAGAAAGTGTCGTCGGTAAGCTTGATATGCTTGGCTATCAATACGACCCACTGACTAACCAGTTCAAGTCTTATCCAAGGTAAACAGCAAATTGGTGCGCCATGGTTGGTGTTCAACCCAATATCGTCCACCCATTGGTAGTGAGAAAAAAGTCACAGATTATCTGTGACTTTTTTGTTGCTGGCGTTTTGCCTATCAGGCTTCACACGGGCTGAAACTAACCCAACAATGAATCTTTTAAACAACCTTAATGCCATCTAAGTGGCTCTTACTTTGCTGCCTTGCTGTGCTAAAGAAAGCTTGCAGGAAACGTTTGTCTTTTTCTGAGTTTCTAACTGCGGCAAACAGTCTTCTTGAAAGCCCTTTACCTAACGGCTTGCTTGCGATCAAACCTTGTCTTGAAAACTCACTGATCGCCCAGTTGGGTAACGCTGCGACACCTAGACCTGCGGATACCATTTGCACTAACATCAATGTGTTGTCTGCCTGTTTCCACTTATTAGGCTCTACGCCTGCAGGTTGTAAAAAGTGCTTCACCACATCTAAACGCTGTTTTTGAACCGGGTAGGAGAGCATGGTGAGTTCGCTAAGATCTTGCGGTTCAATGCTTGATTTGTCTGCCAATGGCGAGTTAATCGCGGTGATTAGGCGCATCTCAAAATCGAAAAGCGGCTCGTAGTGAACTTCAGAACGTGGTTGAATATCAGAAGTGATGACGAGATCAAGCTCACCGGCCATTAGCGCAGGTAGTGGCTCAAAACCAAACCCTGACGAGAAGTCTAAGGCCACACTTGGCCACGCCACTTGGTACTCTTTTAAAGCCGGCATTAGCCACTGGAAACAAGAGTGACACTCGATCGCCATATGCAAGCGGCCATTCACATCCTCTTTTAGGCTCGCGAGTTCGTTTTCTGCTTTCGCGACTTTGGGCTGTATTTCATCTGCAAGTTTTAACAAGATCTCACCTTCTGAGGTGAATTTAACCGGTCTCGTTTTACGTAGGAAAAGCTGGCCGCCAATGCGAGCCTCAAGATCTTTCAATTGATGAGAAAGCGCTGACTGGGTTAGGTGAAGCGCCGTCGCCGTCGCGGTCAACGAACCACTGTCTCTCAAGGTGGTTAATGTTCGAAGGTGTTTAAGCTCTATCATGAGTATTCCTCATATTCCCTAAGCCAATTCAATATTTCTTAATGATCACCCTACGGGGTTTTTTATCATTTGTAAACGTCTGGATGTCCAGATGGTTTTAGTTTCCTAATCTTTGGCTTATTCAAGATGAATATTTTTAATAAACAAGATGAATATTTGGACGTTGTTCATTATTCCGATTGGGTAGATAGTTTAGCCATCCAGACACCTTTTTGAGTAATCATAATTACGACAGGCCGTTTGAACAGAAACTAATAATTATTGAATAAGGAACAGGTTCATGACTACGACAACGCATATTCTTGGCTACCCACGCATCGGCGAAAAACGCGAACTCAAATTCACACTAGAGAAGTACTGGCGAGGTGAGATTGACCAGTCCGAGCTTAAGCAGCTTGGCAGCGAACTGAGAAATCGTAACTGGAATGTCCAAGCCGACGCGAATCTAAGCTTTGCAACTGCGGGTGACTTCGCATGGTACGACCATGTATTAACAACGACTTTGCTTTTGGGCCATGTACCAAAACGTCACGCTGGTGGATCTGAAGAAGAGAAAGCCTTCCCGGACTTAGATACCCTGTTCCGCGTTGGTCGCGGGCAATCTCAAACACGAATACAATCTCAAAAGCAGCCAACTTGTTGTGGCGGGAAACATGGTTCAGAAAGCGCTCAAGATGGTGCTGCAGCATCTGATATGACCAAGTGGTTCAACACTAATTATCACTACATTGTTCCCGAGTTCAGTAAAGATGATTCGTTTGAAGTGAGCTGGCCACAACTGTTTGATGAAGTGAATGAAGCCATTCAAGCTGGGCATAAGGTTAAGCCAGTCCTTCTGGGCCCGCTGTCTTACTTATATCTCGGCAAAGAAGTGGAAGAGGGTTTTGATCGCTTAGCCTTACTTCCTCGTCTACTTACTGCCTACCAAGCGATTTTAGCTAAGCTCGCCAAACTGGGTGTTGAGTGGGTGCAAATCGACGAACCTATTCTGTCGCTTGAGCTTGAAAAACAGTGGGCCGATTCATTCAAATTGGCTTATCAAGTGATTCAAGGTGATGTGAAGCTGCTATTGACTACTTACTTTGATTCGGTGACAGACACTTTAGACAAAATCGTAAAACTGCCAGTAAATGGCTTACATATTGACTTAGCCGCTGCACCTCAACAGCTCGATGAAGTCGTGAGTAAACTACCAGACGAGTGGGTACTGTCTGCTGGTGTCATCAACGGACGCAATGTTTGGCGAGCAGACTTAGCTACTCAACTAGCGAAACTTCAACCAGTGAAAGAGAGGTTAGGTGATAAGCTTTGGGTGGCAAGTTCATGCTCGCTGCTGCACAGCCCAGTTGATTTAGAGCTAGAAGATTCGCTTAGCGAAGAAGTGAAAAGCTGGTTTGCTTTCGCGAAACAGAAAGTCACAGAGGTTAGCTTATTGGGTGCCGCGCTAGACGGCGATCAAAATGCCATTTTAGCGTGTGAGACTTATAGCCAACCGATTGTTACTCGTAAGAGCGCGACTCACGTAAACAAGCCGCAGGTACAGGCTCGCCTCAACACGATTACCAAAGCACTAGCAGACCGCAGCGCACCATACGCAGAACGCGCGGCGCATCAATCAGAGGTACTAGGTTTACCTTTATTGCCAACCACAACGATAGGTTCATTTCCACAGACAGGCGAGATCCGTGTTCAACGTAGCGCTTATCGCACCGGAAAGTTGAGCGAAGCGGAATACACGACCGCACTAAAAGGTCACATCGCGGATGCGGTGAAACGCCAAGAAGCCCTCGATTTAGATGTGTTGGTTCATGGTGAAGCGGAACGTAACGACATGGTGGAATACTTTGCTGAAAACCTAGCAGGCTTTCAAACCACCAAATTTGGTTGGGTGCAAAGCTACGGCTCTCGCTGCGTGAAGCCTGCGATTGTGGTGGCAGATATCGAGCGTGAGAAACCGATGACGGTGGAGTGGTCGACCTACGCTCAATCTCTGACTTCAAAGCAAATGAAAGGCATGCTAACTGGCCCTGTCACTATCCTGTGTTGGACGTTCCCACGTGAAGATATCTCACGTAAGGAGATCACTAACCAGCTAGCGTTTGCGCTGCGTGATGAAGTGTCTGACCTACAAGATGCAGGAATCAACATTATTCAGATTGATGAACCAGCGATTCGTGAAGGTTTACCATTGAAAAAACGCGACCATGCAGAATACTTAGAGTGGGCGGTGGATGCCTTTAAGATCTCAGCCGCGAGTGCCAAACCAGAGACTCAGATTCATACTCACATGTGTTACAGCGAATTCAACGGAATCATTGATTCAGTGGCGGCACTAGACGCCGATGTAATTACTATTGAGACCTCTCGCTCGAACATGGAACTGCTTAAAGCGTTTGAAGAGTTCAATTACCCGAATGCGATTGGCCCAGGTGTTTACGATATTCACTCACCAAATATTCCATCACAAGAGTGGATTATTGGTCTACTGAAGAAAGCGGCTGAGAAAATTCCGGCAGAACGCTTATGGGCAAATCCAGATTGTGGTCTAAAGACTCGCAATTGGGCAGAAACAGAAGCAGCACTCACTAACTTAGTCTCCGCGACCAAGGCACTGCGTAAAGAGTGGGAATCAGCACAAGCTTAACTATCACTAGAGCTAGGTGACTCAAAACAAAAAGCCTCGCAATGCGAGGCTTTGACGTTCATATTGTTCGAATCTCGAATCTCGAATCTCGAATCTCGAATCTAGCTGCTACTCTGGCAAGTGTCTTTGCTGATCAGCTTCTCAACCATCAGTTGTCCGCGAGTGTTACGAATTTTGATGTTGTAAGCCAAGCCCATGTCTAGGTTTGCTCTTACTTCTGAGTTGGTGCAGTAGCTATTTACACTCATACCTACAACTTGGTTTAAAGGCTTAGCACCTTGTGCATCTTGGTTGTAGATCATCATGATTTCGACGACCCCACCTTTGGCGAGTGCACGCATCACCGACAGTGGACCATACTCAACGGGTAGCCCCGCCGATAAAACGCCAGCACGGTGGTGTGCCATCATTTCCAACTGTTTTTGTTGATCTTGCTCATTCGATGAGCTACAGCCTGCGAGCAGCACTGCAAGCAGTGAACCTATAATCCATTTATTCATGTTAAAATACTTTCTTGAATGGTTTTACGATGACATCTTGGTAGACACCCGCATCAATGTACGGATCGGTGTTTGCCCATGCCTGTGCGTCTTCTAAAGAACTAAACTCGGCTATCACAGTCGATCCTGTGAAGCCGGCTTCCCCTGGGTTATCCGAATCAATGGCTGGCATTGGGCCTGCGGTTAACAGTCGGCCTTCATCGAGAAGGGTTTGTAGGCGCTCTAAATGCTGTGGTCGAACACTGAGCCGTTTTTCTAATGAATGCTCGACATCTTGGGAGAAAATTACGTACCACATATTGGGGTATCCTTATAATTCTTCACTGAATAGGGGCTTTGAAATTAACTATCTGGTTAATTTACGCGAACTGATTGGTATTGGAAGAGCTGATGATGAAAAATTGTGAGTTGGTGCGAGAGTTGTCCGGTCTTTAGCGGTTTCATCCAAACTAAAGATCATCTATATCAACGGCGAAATTAAGTGGCTATTTTTTGATTGTTCGTGGCTTGCCACTTTCATCGACGGCGACGTAATTGAATGTTCCGCCACATACCTTGTAGCGATCGCCTATCCCTTGATCAAGTACGGGCTTAACCCATACTTCCAGTTCAATATTCATCGAGCTACGGCCAATCTTGGTGCAGTCACCGTAGACACACACTACGTCACCAACCGATACTGGCTGCTTGAATTCGATGCTTGATACCGAAACGGTGACTATCTTGCCGTTAGAGATCTCTTTTGCCAATATCCCGCCAGCGAGATCGAGCTGAGCCATTATCCAACCACCGAATATTTGACCGGCAGCATTGGTGTCAGAAGGCATCGCCAATGTGCGAAGAAGTAGAGAACCAATCGGGTTTAAAGTTGATTGAATAGTCATTGTTGTACTCTTGGTGGTATTGATTATTTGAAACTAAACATAGATGCGCTAATAGGAGGGTTCACGCACTTGTCGTTTCCTTCTGTTTTTTCAGACATAAATAGTAAGCCAATGATTGTTACTATCATTGGTGGTTAACTAAATTTGGCCACCAACAATCAGTCGATTGAAAATGATTGTAGCAAAAAGCGGATGGTGACTCATCCCCTGATGATTACTTATAGTTACTATTTTTGTCTGCGGGTGGCAGTTTGGCCTCTTTTGATGAGTGCAGGTCTTTTGGCTGAGGCTTATCTTGTAGTGGGTTTTTATCGTTTGGAAGGTTCATTTCTTTTGGTAGGTTTTTATAGATATATACGCCAGTGAGCAAAGTACATGCTAAGGTTGCGATAAGAAGACCAAATACTTTGAAGTTAACCCAAACATCCAGTGGTAAATTGAAAGCCACATAAACATTGAGGATCGCACATAAGGTAAAGAACAGAGTCCATGCCCAGTTGATCTTGCTCCATACGACATCTGGCAGTATGATCTCTTTACCGATCACTCCCTTAATCGCAGACTTACCCATCAAGTGGCTGACCGTTAGGCCGATAGCAAACAAGGCATAAATGATGGTGACCTTCCACTTAATGAAGTTGTCGTCATGCAAGAAGATGGTCATACCGCCAAATACCGCCACCATTAAAAACGTGATCACCTGCATTTTTTCCACTTTTTTGTAGATGCAGTAAGTCAAAATAATTTGCACGGCAGAAGCGACAATCAAAGCCCCCGTTGCGCTATAGATGTCGTACGTTTTGTAAATGACAAAGAAAATAATAAGGGGGATGAAATCAAGAATCTGCTTCATATGGCACTGCACATCCAGTTAGCTGAGTTTCAGACAGTCTAACCAAATTTGCCTTGATGCTAAATAGCTCAAGACAATGAGGGGGCAGACCTATTGAAGTCTCTGTCTCATCAAATGGGTTAGGCTCAGCTTTATCATGATCAGTGATGAGGGTGTTAACCTGTCGAAGACGTTTGGTAGCGAGGAATCAATTTTTTGATGTCTTCCAAATAACCTTCGCTTTTTAAGTTGTCTAAGATGTTCTCTAATTCTTGTTCACTCATAGCAAAACACGTTGACTTACCAGTAGTCAGGTCAAGGTATTCATGATATTCACGTTCGGTAAAGTGGCCAACTCGGTCGAGTAACAGCGTTTTGATTCCGTGGTGAATTAAGCCGTAGTAGGTATGTCTTTGTAAGGTCATAGCCTTTCCTCCGTAACAAGCTCCCTTATTTTAATAGGCTGCCTGCTATTGTTGGTTGGGTTATCTATGAATAAGCAATTCGAATGCCAATTTGTCGGTTTGAATCGTGTATTCTCGGTCTAAAATAGAATGTTTTCTCTTTTCAATACGTTAAATGGTGGTGTGCTCGGTTCTCTGTCAGTCAATACGTCGCCGAGACAAAAGAGTTTTATTTTGAGAATCATTCTGTTCTCATTTTGACGAAATAGTGCCACGCATCCGTTTGAGGTGCTCGCTTTTGGGCTTTAAGATTGTTGATGTATCAAGGCTGATTGCCGTCAATCAACAAGCCCTAAACACCAGCGGTATTTGCTGCCGCTAAGTACTTCACGTTTGATATCTATGGTGCGGATTTGTAGGTTCGGATTGGCCATTGATTAGGGCGTGTTGATCTTTCGTGAGTATTTTTTGAACAGCATGGTAAAGAGTTATAATTTGCTTCGCCAAAAGTAA
>NZ_CANLBV010000076.1 GCF_947488985.1 uncultured Vibrio sp. | reverse complement strand
ATCGCTGGCATTCATGTTGATGTGGCTACCGATGTATTGTTGAGCACGAAATGTACAGCAAAGATCAACACGCCCTAGTGCAAAAAAACTAAAGCACAAAAAAAACGAGAGCTGTGAGGCTCTCGGATTTTTACGTTTAGGCTTACTGTTTTTGTCGCTTTACTCTATTTCTGAGTCGCCGCTTTCATTGGCGTTACAAACTCAGCCAATGCTTTTAGCATTGCTTGTGGCTGCTCAACGTTGTTTTCAATGATTTTCACAACCGCTGAGCCAGAGATCGCACCGGCAGCGCCCGCTTCAATCGCTTCTTTTACTTGCTCTGGGGCTGAGATACCAAAACCAAGCAGTGCAGGTGGTGCATCGAATTGGTTTAAGCGTTCAAGCAGGGCAGCAACAGGCATGTTTGCCTTAGTTTCCGCACCTGTCACGCCAGAACGAGAAAGTAGGTATGTGTAGCCACCACCCAGTTCAGAAACCGACTGAAGCGTTGCATCGCTAGCGGTTGGCGGTGCGATAAAGATTGGGTGAACACCAAACTTTTTAGCTGCGGCAACAAACTCGCCGCTTTCATTGGTTGGTACGTCTGCAATCAGCACCGAGTCGATACCTGCGTTGGCACAGCGCTCGTAGAAGTTCTCGATACCACGTGCGTAAACCAAGTTTGCGTACATCAGTAGGCCGATGGGTAGTTCTGGGTACTTAGCACGTATCTTAGCGATAACCTCGAAACATACATCAGGTGTTGCCTTTGAATCCAATGCACGAATGTTCGCACCTTGGATAGTTGGGCCATCTGCCAGTGGGTCAGAGAATGGAATGCCAAGCTCTAGTGCATCAGCACCAGCTTCTACTAAGGTTTCCATGATCTTATATGATTGTTCAGGATTCGGATCGCCAACCGTTACGAATGGTACAAATGCGCCCTGATTCTTCTCAGCTAAGCGAGTAAAGAGTGTTTGATAGCGATCCATTATAGTGCTCCTTTCGCTTTAAGAATGTCATGTACTGAGAAAATGTCTTTATCACCACGGCCAGATAAGTTCACTACTAACAGTTGCTCTTTCTCTGGATCGGCGTGAGCCATTTTGATTGCGTGTGCCACAGCATGAGAGGACTCTAGTGCTGCGATAATCCCTTCGCTACGCGCGATAGTTTGGAAGGCTTCTAGCGCTTCGTCATCGGTTACGCTGTCATATTCAGCGCGGCCAATTGAATTTAGATGAGCATGCTGTGGGCCAACGGAAGGGAAGTCTAAGCCAGCCGATACAGAGTAAGACTCTTCAACTTGACCGTTCTCGTCTTGCATCAGTGGTGCTTTCATGCCAAAGAAGATACCTGTTTTACCGTGTTTAAGCGGTGCTCCGTGTTGGTCTGTATCAATGCCTTTACCCGCAGGCTCGACACCGATCAGGCGCACGCCTTCTTCTTCGATAAAGTCAGCGAACATACCGATAGCGTTTGAACCACCACCCACACAAGCGATAACCGCGTCAGGAAGGCGTCCTTCACGAGCAAGAATTTGATTCTTGGTTTCTTCACCAATCATACGTTGGAAATCACGTACGATGGTAGGGAATGGGTGAGGACCCGCTGCAGTACCCAATAGGTAGTGCGCATCTTCATAAGTTGCAGACCAGTCACGTAGCGCTTCGTTACACGCATCTTTCAACGTTGATGAGCCTGAATGCACCGGGATTACTTCTGCGCCCATTAGCTCCATGCGGAATACGTTCGGGCTTTGACGCTCAACGTCTTTTGCACCCATGTAAACACGGCACTTAAGACCCAGTAGAGCACAAGCTAGAGCGGTTGCAACACCGTGTTGGCCAGCACCAGTTTCAGCGATGATTTCCTGCTTACCCATGCGTTTTGCTAGCAATGCTTGACCAAGTACTTGGTTGGTCTTGTGCGCGCCGCCGTGAAGTAGATCTTCACGCTTTAGGTACAGTTTCGTTTTTGTGCCTTTGGTTAGGTTGCGTGCTAGCGTTAGTGCAGTTGGACGACCTGCGTATTCTTGCAGCAGTGTCATGAATTCACTGCGGAATTCAGGGTCTGCTTGTGCATCGATAAACGCTTGTTCCAGTTGATCTAATGCAGGCACTAGAATTTGTGGTACGTATTGACCACCGTATTCACCGAAGTAGGCATCGAGTTTAGCCATTGTGTTATTCCTTCAATTTGCTTGATGTGTCTCACAGCAAGTCATTTAATCTTGATTGAGTTTCGCGAGGGCAAAGCTCACAAATAGTATTTAGAATCGGCTTTCAAGGCGCTAGATTCAAGGTTGTAGCGGCTAAACTAATAGTCACGAATTGCCGCGAATGCGCGTTGCAGTTTGTCCGAATCTTTTTTACCCGGAGCGGATTCAACGCCAGAGTTTAGATCTAACCCTAAACAGCCCAACTTAGCCGCTTGGTTAGCATTTTCTGGGTTTAGACCACCTGCTAACATAATTACGTTTTGGTTATTGATTAGGCTCCAGTCAAACACTTGACCGGTTCCACCAGTCTGTGTGCCTACTTTAGTATCGAGTAGGTGACGAGTCACGTTGCTTTCCAGTAATTCTGGTAGCGCACTTTCAGCACCGCAAGCAACACCGTACGCTTTCCAAATCTCAACGCTTTCTGGTAGTGACTGTTTTAGTTCATCAACAAACGCTTGAGATTCCTCTCCATGCAACTGAACAGCGACCAAACCGAGCTCAGAAACCGTGTTAGCCACATCTGCCACGCTATGGTTTTGGAACACACCCACGTAGTTCAGCGGTGCTCCGCTCATAGTCAAACGAGCCGCTTCTATATCAACGTGACGTTTAGAGGCTTCAACAAAAATCAAACCACCAAATACCGCACCAGCTTGATACGCTTTTGCTGCATCATCAGGGTGGGTTAGGCCACACACCTTGTTTTCACCAAGCGTCACTTTACGAACGGCAAGCTCGAGGTTGTCTTCCGCCATCAAAGAGCTACCAATTAAGAAACCATCGGCAAACGTTGAAAGATCACGTACTTGTTGGTGCGTGTAGATACCTGACTCTGAAATAACGACTGCGTTCGGAGCCAGTTCGCGAATCAGCGGAGCCAACTCTTTGGTACGATTCAAATCAGTCGAAAGGTCACGTAGGTTACGGTTATTAATACCGATAACCTTAGCGTTTAGAGCCACAGCACGGTGAAGTTCTTCTTCGTTGCTGACTTCAGTAAGCACACCCATGTTGAATGAGTGAGCAACCTCAGCAAGCGCTTTGTACTCTTCATCATCCAATACCGATAGCATCAACAAGATAGCATCAGCTGAATAGTGACGAGCTAGGTAAACCTGGTAGGTATCCACCATGAAGTCTTTACACAGGATTGGCTGCTTAGCAATGCTGCGAACCTTAGGTAAAAACTCAAAGTCACCTTGGAAGTATTTCTCGTCGGTCAGTACTGAAATCGCGTTAGCGTGATTGTTGTAAACCGATGCAATGTAGTCCAAGTCGAACTCGTCACGGATCAAACCTTTTGACGGAGAGGCTTTCTTACATTCAGTGATGAAAACCGTCTGTTCGCCGCTCAGGGCATCATAAAAGCTGCGGTCTGTTGCGGTTAGCTCTGCTTTAAACTCTTCCAACGGTTGAGTTTGCTTACGCGCTTCAACCCATTGGTATTTATCACGAACGATTTTTGCTAATACTTCCGCCATTTCAGCTTCTTTAACTGAAACGTGGGTCGACAGTTTATCGGTAGTCTGTGTCATGTTCTTTGTCTCAATTCGTCGTTCGTTAGGCGTGCGCAGCAAGCTTTTGTACAAGCTCGTATGCTTTGCCAGAGTTCATCGCATCAATGGCTTGCTGTGCGTTGGCTTTTAGGTCTTCGTGACCAAATAGACGCATCAGCAAAGCAACGTTCACGGCTACTGCGCCAACTTGGGCTTCAGTGCCTTTACCCGTAAGGATATCTGTTGTGATGGCTTTGTTTTCTTCTGGCTCGCCGCCCTTAATAGCTTCAAGAGGGTGAGTGTACAAACCAAAGTCTGCCGGTGTCACTGTGTATTCGTGAATTGCGCCATCTTTGATTTCAGCAACGATCGTTTCGCCGTGAATTGCAACTTCATCAAGTCCGCTACCGTGAACAACCGCCGCGCGCTTCATGCCCATTTGCAGCATGGTTTCTGCGATAGGGCGTACAAGCTCTTTGCTGTAAACACCCATTAGCTCGATATTAGGGCGAGCAGGGTTAATCAGTGGGCCAAGGATGTTGAAGATAGTACGTGTTTTCATTGTTTGACGAACAGGCATCGCGTGACGCACGCCACCGTGATATTGCGGAGCAAATAGGAACGCTACGCCAAGCTCATCGACAGCCGCACGCGTGTCTTCCGCGGTCATCGCTAGGTTTATGCCAAACGAATCCAGTAGATCAGAAGAGCCTGATTTGCTCGATACACTGCGGTTACCGTGCTTCGCGACTTTTAGGCCACAAGCGGCTGCAACGAATGCTGAAGTCGTCGAAATGTTAATGGTGTTATGACCGTCGCCACCTGTACCTACGATGTCTGCAAAATCGTAATCAGGGCGTGGGAACGGGTTTGCATTGGCAAGCAGTGCTTTTGCCGCGCCCGCAATTTCGTCTGGCGTCTCGCCTTTGATTTTCAATGCAGTTAGTGCAGAAGCCATCAGGATTGGGTCTAGGTCGCCCTTGATGATGACATCAAATAATTGTTGGCTTTCTTCTTGAGTAAGAGACTGCTGTTCGTAAAGTTTATTAATCTGTTCCATGATTTCGTCCTAGTTAGTCTTTTTATCAAGAGTGGCTTTCTTCTCAAGGCAGAGAGGCTTCTCAAGAGCCCATTCGATCGCGTTCGCTAGAAGCGTTGCACCGTAGGTCGTCATAATTGATTCAGGGTGGAATTGGAATCCACACACCTTGTCTTGTTCTTGAACCACAGACATCACCAAATCATCAACTTCAGCTGTCACTGTTAGGCTATCAGATACATGCGTTGCTACTAAAGAGTGGTAGCGGGCAATAGCCAGTGGAGAAGGTAAGCCTTGGTAGGTTGCATGGTTTTGGTGTTCCATCATCGACACCTTACCATGAATGATTTCGCCTGCGCCTGCAACGGTACCGCCATAAGCTTCAACGATAGCTTGGTGGCCTAAACAAATACCAATCATTGGCACTTTGCCTTTTAGCAGCCGAATCAGCTCAGGCATACAGCCCGCGTCAGCCGGTGCGCCAGGGCCCGGTGAAAGTAGGGCAACAGGGTTGTCTAATTCGTTAATCGCCGCTTCAACGACCTTTGCAGAGATGTTGTTACGGTAAATTTTTACGTTGTGACCCAATGAGCGGAACTGGTCGACAAGGTTGTAAGTGAACGAGTCGAAGTTATCGATGAATACAATATCAGCCATGATTACGACTCCTTCTTGTTAGAAATGGTTTTAGTATGTGCCGCTTGAATCGCTGAGATAACCGCTTGTGCTTTGCCGCGTGTTTCATCCGCTTCTGCTTGTGGGTCTGAATCGAATACCACACCAGCGCCAGCTTGCACTTGTGCCACACCATCTTCAACGTAAGCAGAGCGAATCACGATACAGGTATCTAACGTGCCTTCACCTGTTAGGTAACCTACCGCACCGCCATAGCTACCACGACGCGTTTTTTCTACGTCACGGATAAGCTGCATTGCGCGAATTTTTGGTGCGCCCGTGAGCGTACCCATGTTCATGCTCGCTTGGTAAGCGTGCAGTGCATCTAAGTCTTCACGTAGTTGACCAACGACACGCGAGACTAAATGCATCACATGGCTGTAGCGATCAACTTTCAGTAAATCTGCTACGTGGCGAGTCCCTGCTTGAGCAATACGCGCGACATCATTACGTGCTAGGTCAACCAGCATCATGTGTTCTGCGTTTTCTTTTTTGTCGGTACGAAGTTCAAGCTCAATACGGCTGTCTAAATCGAAGTCGATTTGACCGTCAGGGCGCTTACCACGACGGCGAGTTCCCGCAATTGGGTAGATCTCAATTTGATTGGTTTCGGTTTCGTATTTGAGCGCACTTTCTGGAGAAGCACCAAACAAAGTAAACAGCTCATCTTGCATGTAGAACATGTAAGGGCTTGGGTTGCTTTGTTTCAGTTCTTTGTAAGCCGCCAATGGAGCAGGGCAAGGCAGTGCAAAGCTGCGTGACGGCACCACTTGGAATACATCGCCTTTCACGACGTACTCTTTTAAGTCACGAACCGTTTGACAGAAGTCTTCATCTGATACGCTTGGTACCGCTTCAACGTTGTCGAGAGGGGTCACTTCAGTGATCAATTTTAGTGACTGACATTGAGTTTTAATATCGCTTAGACGTGCCGTTAATTGTGCTTTAATGATTTCGTCTGGTGTAAACAAGCTTGCCTGAAGCACGCCTACGCCTTCTTGGTGCTCAAAACGCAACAGTGTTTCCGCCACGTAGAAAACAAAGTCAGGACAGTTGTTGGTTGCTTCTGCATCACCTAGCGGTTCAAAGTTCGCCACGATATCGTAAGCGAATAGACCCGCCATGAATAACTCGTGTTTGTTGCTCGGATCGAGATCAAAGCTATGTTGCACCAAGCGCAGAGCATCGAAAGAAGAGGCTTCTCTTAGGCGTGAGTCTTCGTCTAATTCGTTGCTTGGCTCTACAAACGTCAGCGTTAATAGGTTGTCTATTAGATCAGATTCAATCTCTGATTTAACATTTTGAGCTAAGTGTTCGATCAGCGCTTGGCCATTTGGGGTCAAGGCTTGGAAGGTGACTTCATGTCCACGACATACGATACGTACAGCAGAGTCGATAAGGAGTAGACTTGTCAGGTTCTGTTTCGATTCAACCTCGGCAGATTCCAACAACAAGCTGTCTGTTTTGTTTTCACAAAGCGTATGAAAAACACGGGTTGGATCTTGTGAGTAAGGAACAGAAGAATTGATGACTTCAATGGTTCCCAGTTTTTTGATTTCAATGGCCTTGTTCACAAGACCTCCTTTAGGATTCTTTAAATTTGCTGCCGTACATAGTCGCATAAAGATACCGTTCACCCAATCTAGAATATGGTCGATTCGTTGATTTGTTAGTCAGTTGAATGTGAGATGTTCGACAAATTAAAAAAGCCCGCTATAAATGCAGGCTTAGTGATAACTTTTATAAACATATTGTTTAATTAGAAGTATACATTAGCCCACCAAGAACGTGTCCAAGTGCGCCACCAATTAAGCTCAGAACTTACTTCTACTGCAGAAAGCTCTAAAACTTTATCTTTATGGTATTGGTTAAACTCTTGTAACATGGTGAACCTATCTAATGAGATACTTCGTATTTGTGTACTAGTTAACTAGTTTTGCGCTTGCAGGTCAAGTGTGTTGATACAAATATAATGATAAAAATTGAAAATAATGAAAAAGAATATATGAGAATTGATCTACATAGTCATACAACAGCTTCAGATGGTCGACTGACACCCACTGAACTGATTGACCGAGCGCTAGGCTTTAACATCGAAGCGTTAGCGATTACAGATCATGATACGACGGATGGGCTTGCTGAAGCGCGCAGCTACATTGCTGATAACCACCTTCCTATTCAGCTGATCAACGGCATCGAGATTTCGACTGTTTGGCAAAACAAAGATATCCATATTGTTGGGTTAAACGTTGATCCTGAGTCACCAGAACTCAAAGCGCTCATTGAGCAACAGAAGCAACACCGCATTGGGCGTGCACAAATGATTGCTCAGCGCCTTGAGAAAGCGACCCGAGAAGGGGTGCTCGAAGAGGTGAGGTTGATTGCGGGTGATGCGCCTATCACTCGCGCCCACTTTGCTAAGTGGTTGGTAGATAATGGCTACGCGAAAACCATGCAGCAGGTGTTTAAAAAGTTCCTGACTCGTAATAACCCGGGTTATGTGCCACCAACCTGGTGCTCGATGAGTGATGCTGTCACGGCTATTCATGCCGCTGGTGGTCAAGCCGTGTTAGCGCACCCTGGGCGATATGGCCTTACAGCCAAGTGGGTTAAGCGCTTGTTAGCCGCATTTGTTGAAGCGAAAGGGGATGCGATGGAAGTCGCTCAACCTCAGCAAGCTCAACAAGAAAGACGCACTCTTGCGGATTATGCGATACAATACAAACTATTAGCTTCCCAAGGCAGCGATTTCCATTATCCATCTCCGTGGATGGAACTTGGACGTAATCTCTGGCTACCTTCTGGGGTAGAAGAAGTATGGAAAGATTGGGAGTTTCAACCGGTTTCACCATCTGAGTAGTCTTTAGGTGAGTGAACCAGCTCCTTCTGATGATAGAGTCGAGAGATTCGATAACGAGGATCAATAATGAGCCAGTTTTTTTATGTACACCCAGATAACCCACAAGCGCGTTTAATCAGCCAAGCCGTTGCTATTATCCGCAATGGTGGCGTTGTGGTTTATCCGACCGATTCCGGCTATGCGCTGGGTTGTCAGCTTGAAAACAAGCAAGCCCTTGAGCGTATATGTCGAATTCGTAGAATCGACGATAAGCATAACTTCACCTTGTTATGCCGTGACCTTTCTGAATTGTCACTATATGCACGAGTAGACAACGTCGCTTTTCGTTTGCTTAAGGCGCATACGCCGGGTGCTTATACGTTTATTTTCAAAGCAACCAAAGAAGTGCCAAAGCGTTTAATGAATGCCAAGCGTAAAACCATAGGTATTCGCGTCCCTGACAACAAGATTGCACTCGAACTGTTGGAAGCGATGGGTGAGCCATTAATGTCAACGTCGTTGATCTTGCCCGGAAATGAGACAACAGAATCAGATCCAGAAGAGATTCGAGACAGTCTTGAGCATGCGGTTGATGTTATCTTAAATGGTGGTTATTTAGGTGAGCAACCGACGACGGTTATTGATTTCAGTGACGATGAGGCGGTTGTTTTACGTCGTGGCGCTGGTCATACCACACCGTTTGAATGATAGCGTTACTGATTCACAATCTGTAACGATACCGCAAATCTGCCCCAATAAATAACAAGTGCTTTTTAGCGGGTTCTTTGCGATAATACGCGACCGCGATTTGGTCGCGAAAAAATTCATTCGACGTCTGTGAAGACGACAATTAGGTAGAAAAGAGTAAATGAGCGAAAAATTACAGAAGGTTTTAGCGCGAGCTGGTCACGGTTCTCGTCGTGAACTAGAAGGTTTAATTAAATCTGGCCGTGTCAGTGTTAACGGGCAAGTTGCGAAACTGGGCGAGCGTCTTGAAGACGAGAACTCAGTGATCCGTATCGATGGCCATACTGTTTCAGGCAAAGCTTCAGAAGAAGTTGTTTGTCGTGTACTTGCTTACTACAAACCTGAAGGTGAGCTTTGTACTCGTCACGATCCTGAAGGCCGCCGTACTGTTTTCGATCGTCTACCTAAGATCCGTGGTTCTCGTTGGATTTCAGTGGGTCGTCTTGATGCAAACACATCAGGTCTTTTGCTTTTCACTACAGATGGTGAGCTTGCAAACCGTCTAATGCACCCAAGCCGTCAGGTTGAACGTGAGTACCTAGTACGTGTATTCGGTGAAGTGACTGAACAGAAAGTTAAAAACGTTACTCGTGGCGTACAACTAGAAGACGGCATGGCTCGTTTTGAAGATGTGGTTTACGCGGGCGGTGAAGGTATGAACCATACTTTCTACGTCGCGATTAACGAAGGTCGTAACCGTGAGGTTCGTCGTCTTTGGGAGTCACAAGAAACAACGGTAAGCCGCCTGAAGCGTGTACGTTACGGTGATATCTACCTTGATAAGAAACTGCCTCGTGGCGGTTGGAAAGAGCTCGATCTGCAAGAAGTGAACTACTTGCGTGAGCTTGTTGAGCTTAAGCCTGAGAAAGACACACTGCTGGATCTTGATCCTTCAAACACTTCTCGTAAGCGTGAGCGTTCTCGTAGCCAAAAAATTCGTCGCGCTGTTAAGCGTCACGAAGAGCGTGCAAACGCTCCAAAAGGTCGCAGCAACCAAACTAAGCGTAAGAAGCCTGCAACTCGTGGTACGACAACGCCTGATTCAGGTCGCAGTGCACCAGCAGCAAAAGGAAAGCCTCAGGCTAACAAAAGCAAGCCAAAGATGAACAATGGTCGTCCGGCTAAACCAGCTAAGCCAAGAACACGTCAGTAATTGCGTAAGTTCTTAATCTAACGATTTATTAGTTTAAAGCGCTGAATACTAAAAAACCTGCTCATTGAGCAGGTTTTTTTTACATCTGAAGAAATAGAAGGTGCGGGGGCGATTAACCGAGTATCGAAAACATGCTGCATAAATGACAGTAAGAGAGCTTTTCGCATCTCTTATCTCGTGTACGCGCATCTATAATCTGCTCGTATCTTCTACTTATGATTCGAGAAGTTATCGCCTTTCGCCAGTCGATCGTAAAGCACAACATTCACTGATGCCGCTAGATTCATACAGCCGTTGGTTGGAACGTAGATGGTTTCACGACAGAAGTCAGTGATCTCTTTTTTCAGAGTCCCATCTTCTGGGCCAAAAATGTAAAACGCGCGTGGTGGGTGCTTGTAATCAGGTAGAGGCTTAGCACCTTCAATCAGATCAACAGCAACCGGCACGCAGCCTACTGGAATAATATCTTTCAGCTCTTCAACACCAATTAAAGGCAGGGCTAGGTGCTTTTCTTTGGTGTCGGTATGGAATTTTCGCGCATGGTCGTAGCGTGTGCCAGTGTAAAACACAGAGTTGGCGCCGTAGCAGCCAGCCGCTCGCATTACAGAGCCTACGTTTTCAGGCGTCTTTGGGTTAACTAGGCCAATGCAGGCATAGCCTTTTGATTGTGTGTCTGTTTTTGCTTTGGTCATAATCAGTGAATCTAAAGTTGATGATGAAAGTGAGTAATCATGATGGGGAAATAGCGTGATAAAAATAGCCGAGCAATCGGCTCGGCTAACTTTTAACTCGCTTACATGAATACTTGTTTACTCATGCAGATAAGCGTCGACAGCGGTATTAGTCGCGTTTCCACAGCATGTGACAGAACTTATGTTCTGGGTCGCGGCTGATCAGCATACGAGCAAATACGTCATCTAAGACATCATCAGCTTCATTGACTAAGCCAATGCGTACTTCTGCATAGATCTCTTTGTCGACGTCAAAGCCAACATGTTCAACCCAGTCATCACCCGTTTCAACAAGTTCGGCAGCGCCGCGATCTTCAAACTGAGCCGTAAACAAAATCACGTCTGCAGGTTCAAGATTATCAGGTGCCATTTCAAGGAAGATGTCATAAGCCGTGTCAATTGCGTCGTCGTAAGACATCAGGTTGTTAGCTTCGGTCATAATAAGTATCTTAGCTTGCGCGGTTCATGTATTTGCGTTCAGCGGTGTTCACTACAACTTTGTCGCCTGTTGCGATGTACTCTGGAACTTGAACAGAAAGGCCAGTAGACAGACGAGCTGGCTTAGTACGAGCAGACGCTGACGCACCTTTGATTGAAGGGTCCGTTTCTTCGATAACAAGCTCAACGGAAGTTGGTAGCTCAAGTGTTGCTGCGTTACCATCGATAAGAATTGCGTACAGGCCTTGAGTCTCTTCGTTGATGAACAGCAGTTCGTCTTCGATCATGTCACCGTTGAAGATGAATTGTGTGTAATCTTCGTTATCCATGAAGATGTACTCGTTGCCATCAACGTAAGAGAACATAACAGCACGTTTTGTTACGTCGATAGTTTCAACCAGTTCGTCAGCTTTGTGGCGAACTTCTGTCTTCACTCCTGTTGCAACATCGTTACCACGGAAACGGTAGATCTTCTGACCGCCACGGCCGCCCGGTGTTGTAATTTCGATATCTTTAACGAGTACGGTTTTACCAGCAATGTCGATCGCAAAACCTTTTTTAATTTCACTTGCTCTTGGCATTTTGTTTTTGTCCTTAGTGGGTCTATCTAGTGATTATATCGCGGAGAGAGTATAAATAGGAATAGCTTGAATCATAAAGTCACCTAGGCGATCATGGAGTCATAGTTAAATCATTACTTTATTTACCGAATCCCTTTATGCAGCTTCCTGTTATTGACTCAACGCAGCCCTTTCAACCTGAATTTCAACCTGTGGTTAACGAACTGATTACCTTCCTAAAGGGAGGGCTAGGCGCTAATCTGCACAGTGTCTATATATATGGTAGCGTGGCACGCAAGCAAGCCGTCACTGGTCGCTCGAATCTCGATGTGGTTGTGGTTACGCATCAGCCGTTTCCTGAGCAGCGAACCACGTTACTCAATACCATCAAATGGCGATTCCAAAAAAGCTTCCCACAGGTCACTCAAGTAGCGATTAAAACCACCTTAGTGAGCGAGATAGTCGATTTCGACAACATCTTCACCTGGGGTTTTATGCTTAAGCATTTGGCCGTGTGTGTGCATGGTGAAGACTTATCGGATTGCTATGGTGATTTTGAAACGAGTTGGGAAATTGCCAAGCATTGGAATATGGATGCGGAAAACTGGTTAGCGGTGTATCGCAACAAGATTGCCCGAGCAACAACACCAGAACAACAAGTGGCTGCGCAAGTGATCATTGCCAAGAAGCTGCTAAGAGCGAGCTACTCTTTGGTGATGTACCGCGATAAGTATTGGTTTGATGATCCTGTCGAATGTGGCCAACAGTTCTTAAAGTATCATCCAGATAGAGAAGTCGAAATCCAACGATTGGGCATCTTACTTTCTGGAAGAGCGATTCCGAAACGTTCGGTTATTGGCATTTTGGATGGCTTTGGTGAGTGGCTGGTTAAGCAGTACCAGAAAACAGAGTTTCGAATCGGATAGAGCTTCGTAATCTATCGATATAAAAAAGCAGAGCGAATTGAATATTCCTCTGCTTTTTTGTTTTGGTGAAACCTCGAAAGAACCTCAGAATAGACCTAACTGCTGCCCGCTGACTCTCTCAAAATCTAAACCGATGAAGGGCAAAATAGCCTCTGCGACCGGTTTAATCTGTTTGTCGATGTAATGTTGATAATCGATACCGCTCTTTAAATACTCTTTCGGCTCAGGGCCACTCAGAGTAATCAGATATTCAATACGCCCTTTGTTCTGGTATTGAAGCGGACGACCAAGCTGAGCGTTGATCTCATCGGCTAATCTTGCGGCTCGAACTTGTGGCGGAATGTTCTTCTGGTATTCATGCAGTTTACGACGCAGACGCTTCTGATATACCAATAAATCATCATGTTTGCCAGCAGCGGTTTCTTCAACAAACTGTCTGACATAGTCCGTCGGATCTTGGTCGTGAAATACCATTTCATACAAGGCTTGTTGGAATTGTTGTGCGAGCGGTGTCCAATCGGTGCGAGCACTTTCCAGTCCTTTAAAGATGATCTTCTCTTGGTCACCTTGAACGATCAAACCTGCATAACGTTTCTTGGAGCCGGTTTCAGAGCCTCTAATGGTCGGCATGAGAAACTTGCGGTAATGAGTTTCGTATTCCAACTCGAGTATCGACGTTAGGTTGTGGGTTTCTTGCAAGTGATTTGTCCACCAATCGTTGATGTAAGCGACCAGACTATTACCTATCTCATCGGCTTGATCTTGCTCAAAACTTCCATTCAGAGACACGAAGGTTGAATCGGTATCGCCGTAAATCACTTGATAGCCTTTATCTTCGATAAGAACCTTAGTCTGCTTCATGATCTCATGCCCACGCATGGTGATCGAGGATGCTAAGCGGGTATCGAAGAAACGACAACCAGACGAACCTAACACACCATAGAATGAGTTCATGATGATCTTAATCGCTTGAGAGAACGCCTTCTCGTTATTTTTTTTTGCAATGTCACGTGCCGCCCATAGGTTTTCAATCATCTCGGGCAAAAAGTGTTTTGAACGGTGAAATTGACCACCTCGAAAGCCTGCCACTGCTTGGTTTTCAGCGGGGCCAATTTCCAGCTTTAAGCCTTCAATCAGCCCCATAGGATCAATGAGGAATGAACGAATGATTGAGGGGTACAGGCTCTTAAAATCCAGCACGAGTACAGAGTCGTAAAGATCAGGAATCGAATCCATCACATAACCGCCGGGGCTCGCGAGCCAGTTCTCAGGCTCTAAATTAGGGGCAACGTAACCCGCTCTGTGTATCTGGGGTAAATACAAGTTAGTGAAAGCCGCTACAGAGCCGCCGACGCGGTCAAGCTCGACGCCTGTTAATCGTGAACGTTCAATGGCAAAGTCGAGCAGGTGAGTGTGTTCAAAGATGCGATTGACGAGCACACAGTCCTGCAGGTTGTACTTGGCGAGCGAAGGCTTATCGAACTTAAACATTCGGTTGATCTCATCCATGCGGTCGTGAACGTTATGAATGTCTTTGCCTTCACCAAGCAGTTGCTGTGATACCGACTCAAGAGACCAAGAGCGGAAGTGGTAGGTCGCTGTCTTGAGCATATCAATGCCATCTAACACCACGCGCCCTGGAATGGTGATAAAGCCTTGCTGATTTTGAGCTGAACTGCGGAAGAAGCTCGGTTGATTGTCTCTACCGATGTTGAGCTTCATTTCGTACCATTCAGCACGTTTATGCAGTAGCCTAAAGTCAAAGTCGATGACGTTCCAACCAATGATGATGTCAGGATCAAATTCAGAGAACCAAGCTATCATTGCGTCGAGTAGCGCTTTTTCGTTGGCCACCCATTGGATGTTGGTGTCGGCTTGCTGTGGCTCACCGACCATGATCACTCGGCTGTCCATCGGGCTGTCTAGGCCGATGGAGTAAAGCCTCCCTTTTTCTGAACATTCAATATCTAATGAGACGGTAGTTAAGCTTGGTAAGTAATCGCCTGCTCGACACTTCGCATTTGAGATTCTGCGGTGATGTTTTCTTTGTGTGACGGTTCCCGTGAACTCAATACTGCCTTTGATGAAGCGTTCCATTAAGAATCGGTCGGCGAGTCGGATATCGCTTTCAAAGGTTTGTATATCTTGGTTGTGAAAGGCTTGTGCTATACCAAAGCTACTTCTCGACAAAGCGGTATAACATGCAGCGAGGGGAGTCTGCTCGAAGGTGGCGAGGTCTAGGGGCTTAAATTGGCAATCGATAGACTCTTTCTTGGCGATAGCCTGGCAGGTTTTAACATCAGATTGAGCAACAAAAAATACCGGCTTTTCATTTTGAATCGTCAGCAGAGTCGGGCCTTGAGGGGTGCTTAACCACAAGTCGATTTGTGTGCGCGCTGAAAAGTCTCTTGCTTGTCTTGTGAGTACAAAGCCTTGCTGAATATCCAATGTAGTAACCTATTGAAATGGAGAACGGGATACTATCATTTAGCGCCCTAATACGCATAATGGCAGTTAAAAATAGTGTCACTATTGTAGTGAATAGAGCTAAATTTAGGCACTTAAGCAGCAAAAAAGTGACATTGTAGTGAATGAAGATTCAATGGTATTGAAAATGTCATGGTGTTGTGTAATTTTATTGAGTGTTATCTTAACTGGTTGATTTTTACATAAAGCTTGTTGTTTTGGTTGGTTTATTAATAAATAAGTACTTGCTAAAGTTGGTGTTTCAGCACATATTCAACAGAGCTTTTTTTAGTAATTAAGTTAAGATGTACTTAATGCTGCGATCCACTGTTCCATTGTTTCAAACATATGAATATGTTCGGTGATTGCAGAGCCAATTAATAGTGTGGAGATACAAGTTTGATAAATGTTTTCCTTGTAGATGATCACGAGCTGGTTCGCACAGGGATACGACGTATTATTGAAGACGTCCGTGGAATGAACGTAGCAGGGGAAGCTGAAAGCGGTGAAGATGCAGTAAAGTGGTGTCGTGCTAACAATGCTGATGTCATTTTGATGGATATGAATATGCCCGGTATTGGTGGCTTAGAAGCAACCAAGAAAATCTTGCGTTTCAATCCAGATATTAAAATCATTGTTTTAACCGTTCATACGGAAAATCCGTTTCCAACGAAAGTGATGCAAGCTGGAGCGGCTGGTTACCTGACTAAAGGGGCTGGCCCTGATGAAATGGTCAATGCAATTCGTGTGGTCAACAGTGGCCAACGATACATTTCACCAGAAATTGCGCAGCAGATGGCTTTGAGTCAATTCTCGCCTGCGTCTGAAAATCCATTCGCAGACTTATCTGAGCGTGAACTTCAAATCATGATGATGATCACTAAAGGTCAGAAGGTGACGGATATTTCAGAACAACTCAATCTAAGTCCTAAAACAGTGAATAGTTACCGCTACCGTTTGTTCAGCAAATTGGATATCGGTGGTGATGTAGAGCTAACCCATTTAGCGATTAGACATGGAATGTTAGATACTGAGACCCTTTAACGCTGAGATCGCATAGTGACCAACTTATTTGACTCAGTCTCATTCCTCAAGACAGTAACAGAGCAGCCCGGCGTTTATCGAATGTATAACGCCGAGGCTGTCGTTATTTACGTCGGTAAAGCTAAGAACCTTAAAAAACGCCTTTCCAGCTATTTCCGTAAAAAAGTCGACAGTGAAAAAACTCGCGCTTTGGTGAGTAACATTGCCAAAATCGATGTCACTGTGACACACACGGAAACAGAAGCTCTAATCCTTGAGCACAACTACATCAAGCAGTATTTGCCTAAATACAACGTACTTCTGCGTGATGATAAGTCGTATCCCTATATTTTTATTAGCGGTCATAAGCATCCTCGTTTGTCGATGCATCGTGGTGCTAAAAAGAAAAAGGGCGAATATTTTGGTCCTTATCCTGATTCCGGCGCTGTGCGTGAGACGCTGCACCTAATCCAAAAGATTTTCCCTGCCCGTCAGTGTGAAGATACCGTTTATGCTAACAGAACACGTCCGTGTTTAATGTATCAGATTGGTCGTTGCGCTGCGCCCTGCGTGAGTTCGGTTATCTCTGATGAAGAATACCGTGAGCTTATCGATTACGTTCGCTTGTTCCTGCAAGGGAAAGACAAGCTAGTCCTTGAAACTCTTATCGACAAAATGGATAAGGCAAGTCGAGAGCTCCGCTTTGAGCAGGCGGCCGCTTTTCGTGATCAGATCCAAGCGATTAGACGAGTGCAAGAGCAACAGTACGTCTCAGATGATTCAATGGAAGATATGGACGTGTTGGGCTTTGCTCAAGAGAATGGCGTGGCTTGCATTCATATCTTGATGATTCGTCAAGGCAAGGTTTTAGGCAGTAGAAGCCATTTCCCTAAAATTCCCAACAATACGGTACGAGAAGAGGTCTTTTCGAGCTTTTTAAGTCAATACTATCTTGCGCATAATGAAGCGAGAACCATTCCAACTCGTCTGATCCTCAATGCTGATTTGATGGAAGATGTTACACCAATTCAACAGGCTTTGTGTGAAGTTGCGGGCCGAAAGATCCACTTCAATACCAATCCTTCTGGTACTCGCGGTCGTTATCTTAAATTGTCGAATACCAATGCTTTGACGGCTATTACCACCAAGATTAATCATAAGATGACGATTAATCAGCGCTTTAAAGAGCTGCAAGAGGTGCTGTCGATGGATGCTATCAGGCGCATGGAGTGTTTTGATATCAGTCATACCATGGGTGAAAGCACCATTGCGTCTTGTGTAGTGTTTAATCAAGAAGGCCCGGTTAAACCAGAGTACCGTCGTTACAACATCACAGGCATTACTGGTGGTGATGATTACGCAGCAATGGCTCAGGCACTTGAGAGACGTTATTCGAAGCAGCTCGATGTCGACAAGATCCCAGACATCATCTTTATCGATGGTGGTAAAGGTCAGCTAAACCGTGCTCATGAGATCATTTCTCAATATTGGGGAGATTGGCCGTTTAGACCAAGAATGATGGGTATTGCGAAAGGGGTAACGCGTAAACCGGGTTTAGAAACCTTGGTAACCCTTGAAGGTGAAGAGTTTAATTTACCTAGCGATGCGCCAGCGCTGCACCTTATCCAACACATTCGTGATGAAAGCCATAATCATGCGATTGCGGGGCACAGGGCAAAACGTGGTAAAACGCGCAGAACCAGTGCTTTGGAAGGAATTGAAGGGGTAGGGCCTAAACGTCGTCAAGCTTTGCTGAAATATATGGGTGGCTTACAAGAACTTAAGCGTGCAACTGTTGAAGAAATAACCAAAGTGCCGGGCATTAGTCATTCTTTGGCAGAAAACATTTATCAAGCATTGAAACAATAGTGAAAATCCCGCACCATTAACGCGCAATTAATAAGAGCCTAATAATATGCGTTTGAATATACCTAATATTTTGTCCTTACTGAGACTGTTTTTGATCCCAGTATTCGTTGTTGTTTTTTACCTACCTTATCAATGGGCTCCTTTTGCTGCTGCAATGGTGTTTTGGGTAGCAGGTTTTACTGACTGGCTAGATGGTATGTTGGCTCGTAAGTTAGGGCAAACGTCTCGCTTCGGCGCATTTATTGACCCGGTCGCTGACAAAGTGCTGGTTGCGACGGCTCTTATTCTGATTACAGAGCATTACCACTCTGTGTGGGTGACTATCCCAGCGGTGACCATGATCGGCCGTGAGATTATTATTTCAGCGCTTCGTGAATGGATGGCGGAAATCGGCAAGCGTGCTAGCGTTGCTGTATCTTGGGTTGGCAAGGTTAAAACGGTTTCTCAGATGTTCGCGTTGTGGATGCTTATTTGGCGCCATGATGATTGGATGATTTGGGTCGGTTATATTGCACTCTATGTTGCAACGATTCTTACGTACTGGTCGATGGCGCAATACCTAATGGCCGCTAAAGACGATTTGTTAGACGAAAAACATCATTGATGAAAAAGCGAGCTGAGGCTCTAATGCCGTTCACTTAAGGTGAGCGGCATTGTTTTTTCTAGGATATCGGCTTGGCTTTTTCTTCACGACTCTA
>NZ_CANLBV010000075.1 GCF_947488985.1 uncultured Vibrio sp. | reverse complement strand
TCGCTGGCATTCATGTTGATGTGGCTACCGATGTATTGTTGAACGCGAAATGTACAGCAAAGATCAACACGCCCTAATTACTTTTTTAATCCTTTAGTTTGAGTTCTATTCAAGAAGTTCTTAACATACTATTTTTGCAGAATCTTATACCCAATAGAGATTGGTAATGGCTCGAATCACTCAAGTACAGAAGCTAGAAAATCAAAAGCACTACGATCAAATTATACTCAACCTTTTTCTAGCAGAAGGACATGAAGCACTCACTTATGCAAGAGTGGCTCAAGAAATTAGCATTAGTTTGACCACACTTCAGGGTTATTATTCATCAACGCGGGCAATCAGAAAAGTGCTTCACAAACACATGTTGTCGATTGTGATTGAAAACTTAGACTTCTCTTCAGAAGAGGTATTTGTTCAATCTTGGCAGAATGCACTCGATAACCAGCACTTCCGGTATGTGATTAAACTGATGTTTTTTCACGCCTCTCAGGTTAAGAGCCCCGAACAGTTTTCCTTCAGCTCTGGCGGTCAATTTCGAGAGAAAATGTTTGCCAGTTTTGGCGATGATTCCGTACGAATTCTCGAAACACTAATAGGTCGCTCAATGTTCTATCTGACCAATGTCAAGCAACCTTAAAGCTTGTTAAATAGAAAAAGAAAAGGGAACCCGAAGGCTCCCTTTGCTAATAATTTCAGTTCAACGAGTCTGCCGGTAAATTGGACTAGTCTAATTTGTAGAAAACCGTTGATAGTGGTGGCAAACGCAGTTCAATCGAAGTATCCAAGCCTTCGCTTTCCACAGATTCAATCTTTGCAACCTGCTTAACTTTAAAGCCACTGCCCGCATAGTCATCTGAATCTGTATTCAGCAACAGCGAGTACGTCCCTTTCGCAGGAACCCCTAAGCGGAAGTGCTCATGAGGGACGGGGGTAAAGTTAGACACTATCAACACACGTTCACCTGACTCACTAATACGCTCATGAGCTAAAATGCTCGCTTCCGCAGAGTCTTGCAGACGCCATTCAAAGCCTCTCGGATCAAAATCAAGGTCGTGCATTGCGGCTTCAGAACGGTATAGATTGTTCAAATCTTTGGTCAAACGCTGAACACCTTGATGGCGTTCGTAGTCCAACAAGAACCATTGCAGTTGATCATCGTGGTTCCATTCACCCGTTTGACCAAATTCTGCGCCCATGAAGTTCAGCTTTTTACCCGGCTGTGCGTACATGTAGCCCATATAAGCACGTAAATTTGCCGTTTGCTGCCATTCATCACCCGGCATCTTGTTATGGATAGAACCCTTTCCGTAAACCACCTCATCATGAGACAGAGACAATACGTAATTCTCACTGTGTGCATAAACCAGCGGGAAAGTAATCGTATCGTGGTGATATTTACGGTTGATTGGATCTTCTTGAATGTAAGACAAGCTATCGTGCATCCAACCCATGTTCCACTTAAAGCCGAAGCCTAAACCGCCCATAAAGGTCGGTGCTGAAACACCAGGGAACGCCGTCGATTCTTCCGCAATGGTCATTGCATTCGGGAAGTGCTTGTACACTTCTTCGTTCATCCACTTAAGGGTTGCGATGGCATCGTAATTTTCGTTGCCACCATCCACGTTCGGAATCCATTGATCATGGCTACGTGAATAATCGAGGTAGAGCATCGAAGCTACTGCATCAACACGGATACCGTCAATATGGAATTGCTCGAACCAGTACAGCGCGTTCGACACTAAGAAACGACGCACATGCTCACGACCAAGATCGTAAATGTACGAGTTCCAATCCTGGTGCCAACCTCGACGCGGATCTGGATCATGAAACAGTGGCGTACCATCGAAATTGGCTAAGCCGTGATCATCACTCGGGAAGTGAGCAGGAACCCAATCCAGAACAACGCCAAGACCTGCTTGGTGACATTGATCGACGAAGTATTTGAAGTCATCTGGAGAGCCAAAACGACTGGTCGGTGCAAATAAACCTACTGGTTGATAACCCCAAGAGCCATAGAATGGGTGCTCTGAAACTGGCATTAGCTCAACGTGCGTGTAGCCAAGATCTGTTAAGTATGGGATCAACTCTGCCGCAAGCTCACGGTAGTTTAAGAATTCACCTTCAGCATTGCGTTTCCAAGAACCCGCGTGCAGCTCATAAAACGAAAGCGCTTCTTTACGCTTTTGCGTCACAGGGCGATTCTGCCACTTAGCATCTTGCCACTGGTAACGAGCGTGATCGTAAGTCACCGATGAAAATGATGGGTATTGCTCAGAGTAGAAACCCCATGGATCTGCCTTATGTGGTAAGCCTTCGCCATTTGGTCCTTTCAATTCGAACTTGTATTGAGCGCCTTCTTCCAATTCAGGAATGAATAAGCCCCACATACCGTAATCTAAGCGTTGCATTGGGTGGCGGCGACCATCCCAAGAGTTGAAGTTACCCACTAGGCTTGCTGCCGTTGCATGCGGTGCATAGACTAAGAAGCGAGTGCCTGAAATTGTCTGCCCATCGCGCTCTAGCGTAATAAACTGAGCGCCCATATGATGGTACATATCTTTCGGTGTATGAAGATCTTCATAACTCGCGTAAAGATCATGGTACTGGTAGGGATCGTCAATGATCTGCTCTACGCCAGCCCAATCAACCGCAAGCTTATAGTGAGTAAAACGTAAGTCTCGCTCTTGCTCAAGGATGAAACCACTTTCACCCTCTCGCACCAATTCAATACGAGGTTCCTTTCCAACGATCAGCTCGACTTTATCTGCCCCTGGAATCCATACACGCAATGCACCTTGGTCAGAAGGTAAGTACGGTCCTAAAAACGCAAATGGGTCAGTAAAACAAGCCTGTGATAGTTGGGTATATATTTGTTTTTGCTTTGAAATCGAACTTAGTTCCAAAACATTTCTCCCTAACCAAACATCCAAAAAATATAATACAAAAATGCCCGCTATTAGTGCGGGCAATATAACGATGTTTTATTCTACCAGATGAACATTCATTATTGAGTGACCGAAGTTGTAGTTTTGTACGCCATAGACAAAAAACTACGTATTTTCAAGCCACTCTCTGTCATCATTTATTGGCGTTTTCTCGAACGTCTGTCAGTTTAGAAGCGATTCTATTGACGCCTTCATGCGCAAAAATTTCGTCTAAGTTCATTGAAAGCTTACGACGCCAGTTCGGGTATTCATCCACCGTACCAGGAATGTTCACAGGTTGATCCATCTCCAACCAATCTTCAAGCTGAACACTGAGCAATGTTGAATCACCCGCCGCAACGTGCAACTGAAGAGCTTCAGCAAGGTACGAATCCATAGGCACTTGGCTAGCATCACGACCGACACCTTCAGGCAAGAAACCATGCCATGCCACAGAATCTAAGATACCTTGCTTACACTCTAGACGGTCATCGAATAGGGTGTTTAGCTGCGCTGGATCTGGGTATAAACCGATCTCTTGACCCATTTTTAAGTCATCACAATGCCAGAAGCCGCGCAGTGTTGGCATATCGTGAGTACACAGAGCCGCCATTGATTGAGAGGCATAATATTTCGGTGAGATGAAACCACCGTCTTCTTCCGATGTTTCGAAGAAGAACACTTTGTAAGAGTGCACGCCAGCATCTGCTAGGATGTCTACGATCTCATCTGGCACCGTACCTAAATCTTCACCGATAACGCTACATTGGTAACGGTGAGATTCAAGCGCAAGAATCGACAGCATGTCTTGTACTGGGTAGTAGATGTACGCGCCCTTCGTTGCGTTTTCACCTTTTGGAATCCACCATAAACGTAGCAGACCTAGCACGTGGTCAATACGCAATGCGCCACAGTGTTTCATGTTCGCACGCAGTAACTTGATGTAAGCGTCGTAGCTTGTTTCTTGAAGCACTTCTGGATTCAACGGAGGTAAACCCCAGTTCTGACCCAAAGGACCAAGGATATCTGGTGGAGCACCAATGCTTGCATCCATCACTAGGTTGCCTTCATCAGCCCAAGTCTCACTACCTGAATCGGCAACGCCTACCGCTAAGTCACGGTATAGGCCAACCGCCATGCCTTTCTCTTCAGCAAGAGACTGGGCGTCGTTGATCTGGCAATCGGCTAACCATTGTAGGTACATGTAAAGGTGAACATTATCTAAGTTCTCTTTAATGTATTTCTGGGTGGCTGGGCTGTCGAATGTACGGTACTTCTCTGGGAATACCGGCCATCCCCACATGCCAGAATCTTCAGCATGCAGCTCACCGTGCAGCGCATCAAACGCCGCTTGATGCATCAGGCTATCGCCGCCCTCTTCCACAAATGCTAGGAAGGCTTGTGCACGATCGCTGTTCTTGTCTAGGTGACGAGTCTTAAATTCTGCGAATAACAGAGGCAAGATGCTCATCTTCAGCTCAGACACTTCGGTGTAGTTCACCCAGTGTGCGTCACGAGCTTTCTGTAGACGCTGTTGGAACTCTGCGCTGCCTACGGTTTGTTGTGCTTCTGCACTTAATGCAAATTCAGGTACTGAGCTCACATCAATGTATAAGATGTTCAACCAACGACGTGACGACGGGCTATACGGGCTCGCACCTTCAGGGTTCGCAGGGAACAAGGAGTGAATCGGGTTTAGACCAACGAAGTCACCGCCGCGAGACGCGATGTCAGCAACCAACTGTTTTAGATCACCGAAGTCACCAATACCCCAGTTGTGCTGCGTTCTTAGTGTATAAAGCTGAACACTTGGTCCCCAAAGCTTTTTGCCTTGCTCAATTGGAGACTGCTTGAAACACGCTTTTGGCGTAATGATCAGTGTCATCTCGTAAGGCTTCTTACGGCGCTTACGGCTCACAATTAGCTTGTGATAACCCCATGCCAAATCACTTGGCAATGCAAACACTAAAGGGCCACCCTCGGCACGCTCATCACGAACGACTTGAGATTGAAGATAGCCTTCGAGTACCTCTCCTTGCTCGGTTTCTAAGCGCCAGCTGAACTCGCTTTCACGAGCACTAACACCTAAATTTAGCGCCACTTCTACTGGCTCACCGTCACGCAAGACAAGAACTGGGTCTAGTACATCTTTTTTGTGTTTTCTTTCTGCTGACTTTAATAGTGCATCATCGCTGCTTGTATCGTAGCCCAATGAAGCTAATAGAGACGTAATAGTTTCGTCTGATACCTGTGCTTCATCGCCCCACGCACTAACGTAACTGTCGGCAATGTTTGCCATTTCTGCGACTTGTTTTAATACGGTCTGTTCTTTCATCGCTCTCTCCGAAAACGTTCTGACGCTTTCAATTTTTGTAGGGTTGTTTATTTAATTTTTTACTAATCAATTAGCTTGTGACAATCAGTTTGTAAGCATTGCTATCGGATAAGCCGTCTGTTTGCTCACAAGCTAATTGAGCCAAGGCAGAGACTGCCTTGGCTGCTTGGGAACTATTAACGATTAACCGCTTCTAGTTTCCAGATGTTGTTCACGTAGTCGCGGATAGAGCGGTCTGATGTGAACTTACCAACCAATGCTGTGTTAAGAATCGCTTTCTTAGCCCAACCTGCTTGGTCTTTGTATTGCGTGCCCATGTCTTCGTGCGCTTTCACGTAAGATGCGAAGTCAGCAAGACATAGGTATGGGTCACCACCGTCTAGCAGGCTATCAAACGTTGCACGTAGAAGACCTGGTTGACCTGGAGTGAACTCATCGCCAGTTAGTAGGTCTAGAGATGCTTTCAGTAGTGGGTCTGCATTGTAGTAGTCGTATGGGTTGTAGCCCTGAGCTTTCAGTGCTTGAACGCCATCAACGTCTAGGCCGAAGATGTAGATGTTCTCATCGCCAACTTCTTCACGAATCTCAACGTTCGCGCCATCCATCGTACCGATAGTTAGAGCGCCGTTTAGAGCCATCTTCATGTTGCCCGTACCTGATGCTTCTTTACCAGCCAGCGAGATTTGCTGAGAAACGTCTGCTGCAGGGATGATGATTTCAGCCATGCTTACACGGTAGTCAGGGATGAATACCACTTTAAGCTTGTTGCCGATGCGAGGATCGTTGTTGATCTTCTCTGCAATCTTGTTAACTGCGAAGATGATCTCTTTCGCTAGGTGGTAACCCGGTGCTGCTTTCGCTGCGAAGAAACATACGCGAGGCTCACACTCGAAACCAGGTTCGTTAAGAATACGGTGGTACAGAGATAGAATGTGTAGCAAATCTAAGTGCTGACGCTTGTACTCGTGCAGACGCTTGATTTGAACGTCGAAGATAGCGTTAGTATCTAGCTCGATACCCATGTTCTCTTGAACCCAATCAGCAAGGCGCTGTTTGTTTTCTTTCTTAACAGCCATGAATTCTTTTTGGAATTTCGCGTCTGTGGCAAACTTAGCGATGCCTTCTAGCTGCTCAAGTTTTGCAGGCCACTCAGTACCGATCTTGCCAGTAATTAGCGTAGATAGACCTGGGTTACAGAACTTCAACCAACGACGTGGCGTGATGCCGTTCGTTACGTTAGTCAGTTTACCTGGGAAGATTTCGTTGAACTCAGGGAACAAGTCTTTCTTAACCAGTTGAGAGTGAAGCGCAGCTACACCGTTTACTTTGTAAGAACCAATCACACATAGGTTTGCCATGCGAACCATACGGTGGAAACCTTCTTGGATGATAGAAAGCTTCGCTTGCTTCTCACCGTCACCAGGCCACATCTTGCGAACTTCTTGCATGAAGCGGTGGTTGATTTCAAAAATGATTTCCATGTGACGTGGAAGAAGACGATTGATCAAAGATTCAGACCAAGTCTCTAGCGCTTCTGGAAGTAGTGTGTGGTTCGTGTAAGCGAACGTGTGAGCACTGATTTCCCATGCTTGATCCCAAGATAGGCCTTTCTCGTCGATCAGGATGCGCATTAGCTCAGGAATCGCGATCGTTGGGTGCGTATCGTTAAGCTGAATCGTTTCTTGCTTAGGCAGATCTTCTAGAGAGAAACCTGCTGCTTCGTGGCGACGTAGAATATCGCGAACCGATGCTGCTGAGTGGAAGTACTGCTGCATTAGACGCAGTGTCTTACCCTTCTCGTGGTTGTCGTTCGGGTAAAGAACCTTAGTGATGTTACCTGCATCGATTAGCGAGTGTTGCGCTTCGAAGTAGTCACCGTTGTTAAAGCTTGCTAGTGAGAATGGTGCGATTGCCTGACATTCCCAAAGACGCAGTGGGTATACCGTGTTTGACTCGTAACCAACAATTGGCAGATCCCAAGGCATTGCTTTTACTTCCATACCCGGAACCCAAGTACGAACTTCTTTACCGTCAACGAATTTAACATCGACATGACCGTAAAAACCAATGTGTTGTGCCAGTTCCGGACGAGCTACTTCCCAAGGGTAACCTTCAACGCCACGCCATGCATCCGGTGCTTCTTGTTGACGACCATCTTGGAAAGACTGTTTGAATAGGCCGTATTCATAGTGAAGACCGTAGCCGACCGTTGGGTATTCTTGAGCTGCACAAGAATCCATGAAACAAGCAGCAAGACGACCAAGACCACCATTACCAAGTGATGGATCGCGCTCTTCTTCGAGAAGGTCTGTCAGGTTTTGGCCCAGCTCTTCCATGGCATGAGTGATTTGCTCATACAGGCCCATGCTGATTAGGTTGTTACCGGTTAGGCGACCAATCAAAAACTCTAGTGATAAGTAGTTAACGCTCTTCGCGTTCTTAATTTTTTCATCATTTTCCGTTTCTAGCAGGTCTAATGTTGTCAATTCTGCTAGTGCGCGGCCCATTGCAAGGTACCATGCGCGGCTATCTGCGCTTTCAATGGTGGTTGCGTAGGTTGCAGATAGATGTTTCTTAACGCTTTCTTGGAACGACACTTTGTCGAAAGTTTTTTGCTGAGTTGGTTTCATTTCAGAAATCTCGCTTTTAATAGTTCTAATTCATCTGTGACATATCGTGCATCGTCACCATAAACTAAGCATCCTCCTGATCACGGGGCTAACTAGGAGTAGATAGGAGGGCGTAGGGGGCGTACCAACATAAGGTTAGTGATCTGACTCTCATGTTCTGGCTTCGAACAAAAACTTGGAGTGATGATGATCACAAGCTCCCGTTCGATAACTTAACGTCAATTGATGTGAGTTTTATTTAACCAAATCCAGAACATTGTAAAATCTGCGTTTCATATCACAAAAATATTTTCCAGATTTTATCTTTTGCACAAATTGCCGTGCAGACATGAACAACATCACATTAACATCCTAAGACATAACGTGACAATTATCACAAAAAAAGGGCGTAGAGTGCCAAAAACATGCAGCAGTGCAAGGTTTCTAAGGAGGAGGATAGTCGGTGCCGTTTGGCTTCACGTAATATCGGCAAAGACTTAAGTAATTAGGCGAATGTCAGCGGCATGCACTCAACGATAGATTGAGATAATCCAGACATCGCCATCAAATAGGTGAACAACTTCGATATGTGGATCCCTTCGAAACTGACCCGTCCCGGCCGCTTACACAACGCAATCCTGCGGCCTAGAGTTCTCGATCTGCTGCATAATGCAGATTGCTATAAGCTGGTACTGTTCCGCTCTCCAGCGGGATACGGAAAAACCACCATGGCTGCACAATGGCTGGTAGATAGACCCAATGTGGGTTGGTACAGCATCGACGATAGTGATAACGATGCTTTCCGCTTTATCAACTACCTACTGCAATCCCTAAATAAAGCGACTCAAAATGCCTGCCCTAATGCTCAAAAGCTGGCAGAAAAGCGACAATTTTCATCGCTGCACTCTTTATTGAGTGAGGTGTTCGCAGAGATGTCTGATTTCCATCACGAATGTTTTCTGGTGTTGGATGACTATCACTTGGTCAACAATGACGACATTCACGAAGCAATGCGCTTCTTCCTCAAGCACATGCCCGACAACCTGACACTGGTTGTGACCAGTCGTGGTACACCGCCACTGGGCACCGCTAACCTGCGCGTTCGTGATTTGATGATCGAGCTAGGCAATGACTCGCTAGCGTTTGATACTGAAGAGACAACCCGTTTCTTCAACCAACGGGTCGCCGATGGTATTGATGACACTACTGCCGACAGTATTTGTAGTTATGTCGAGGGGTGGCCTTCTGCATTACAGCTCATAGCACTTCAAGCCCAGCACCAAAAACGTACTCTAGTACAATCGGCAGAGTCGTTCTCTCATTTTAACCATGCTCATTTGTGGGATTACCTTGTGGAAGAGGTATTCGACCTGCTGGATGAAGAGACCCGACAGTTTTTAATGCAGTGTTCAGTCCTCGATCACTTTAATGATGAACTGGTTTATGCTCTCACTCAGCGCGAAGATGCGCTCGGTATGATCGAATCCCTCAACCGTTTCGGCTTATTCATCTATCCGCTTGAGGGCGAAAAGAACTGGTATCGCTTCCACAACTTGTTTGGTGAATTTTTGGAACACGAACGCCAAGCTCGTATTCCTCAACAAGAATCAGAGTTGCATCGAAGTGCTGCAAAAGCGTGGATCAAACAAGATACCCCGCATCAAGCACTTCGACATGCACAGCGTGCTGAAGACCCAAAACTGATCATCAAAATCCTGACCGAACACGGCTGGCCTATGTTCAACCAAGGCGAGCTGTCTTCATTAGAGATGGCAATCAAACAACTCACCACCGATCAGCTTTACAGTGAACCTAAACTGTCGATGTTACGTGCGTGGCTTGCGCAAAGCCAGCACCGTTTCGATCAAGTCGGTACTTTGCTCGAAGAAGCAGAGACTCAGTATCGAGAGCGAAATATTGACCTCGATACCCAACAGCAAGGTCAATACAATGCTCTACGCGCCCAAGTGGCAATCAACAGTAATGAACCGGCAAAAGCGTTAGAGTTAGCCGAGCTTTCACTGAGTCAATTAAACACCACGGTTTATCGTAGCCGCATTGTTGCGACCTCTGTGGTTGGTGAAGTCAATCACGTTATGGGCAACCTCAGCCGTGCCCTGCCGATGATGCAGCAAACAGAAAAACTGGCGCGTCAGCATCAGGTTTACCACCAGGCACTGTGGGCGATTCTCCAACAAAGTGAAATCTTAATTGCTCAGGGTTACGTGCAGGCGGCATTTGAATTGCAAGACAGTGCGTTTAAATTAATTGAAGAGCATCAGCTACAATACGTGCCTCTGCATGAGTTCTTGCTGCGTGTACGAGCCCAGATTTTCTGGTGTTGGAACCGATTAGATGAAGCCGAAGAGTGTTGTTACAAAGGCCTAGATATTCTTGGTCACCACTCTCCAAGCAAACACCTACACTGCTATTCAATGCTGGCCAGAATTGCATTAAGCCGAGGGGAGATTGATAAGGCCTCGAAGTTTATTGATCAAATTCAGCACTTATTGCGCCAATCGACTTACCACGTAGATTGGACAGCCAACGCTTCTCTTTCTCTGATCTTGTTCTGGCAAGTCAAAGGCAATAAAGATGCGATTAAAGACTGGGTGAATGTGGCGGTTCAGCCTGAATCGGCCAGCAACCACTTCTGCCAGCTTCAATGGAGAAATATCGTACGTGCTCACATCATCCTTGAACAATACGAAGAAGCCGAAGAAGCGTTAACCTTCTTGAAAAGCGAAGCACAGCGTTCACACCTGATCACTGATACCAACCGAAACTTAATTGTTGAAGCGGTATTACGTATTCAAGTGAAAGATGAAGACAATGCACGCGTATTGCTTGAAGAAGCCTTACAAATGACTAACCAAACAGGAATGGTCGGTAACTTCTTGGTCGATGGCGCGACTATCGGACATATCTTGGATAAGTTGAGCAACAAACCAGGCTTGGGCGATTTAGAGCGTCATCGCGCGCAACAAATCATCAAAGATATCTCCACTACCCAACGTAGCCGCTCAGTTCACTTTGATGAAGATTTTGTAGAGAACTTAGTCAATCACCCTAATATCCCTGAGTTGGTGCGCACCAGCCCACTCACCCAACGTGAATGGCAGGTACTTGGTCTCATCTATTCTGGGTTCAGTAACGAGCAGATCGCGCAAGAGCTCGATGTGGCGGGTACCACTATCAAGACCCACATTCGTAACCTCTATCAAAAGCTCAATATTGCGAACCGCAAAGAAGCGATAAGCACAGCGGAGAACTTGCTACAGTTAATGGGATATTAGAGCGAATTCGAGATTCGAGATTCGAGATTCGAGATTCGAGATTCGAGATTCGAGAAAAGCTTAAGCTAGTCGCCGATGGTGGCTAGCTTTTTTGCTTGGAGCATGGAGGAAATCGCAGAGAGCCAAACGGCCAAAAAAATAGCCTACCGCAATAATCGCGATTGGCTATATATATTTGTGAACAAATCATTGGTTCACTAACAACGTCAGTTGGCTAGGTGACCCTCGGCTTAAGAAGGGTCAATTTAATTAAAGCAGTTAACGTGCCAACTTTTATTCTACGTTTTATAAGCGTTGCAGCGCATAAAAGAGACAAGTTCAGTCCATACGTTGCAATCTGCATTTGCATATTGCAATTAAAATGCAATATAAATAAGAAATCAGTTTCACTGGTAATTAATAACAATCACCCAGGAACTCATTGCATTGGCTATATTAGAGAAAGATAACATTCCACGCAGTTCCTAACACATTTGAGAATAAGTGCGCTTCTTCGATTGCATATGCATACTTTTTTACACCAAAGTTTGTATACTGCACGACATCACTCTCAAATCTATGAAGCAATGAATTACTTAAGTACTTTCTTTAAAGGTATGGCAATGGGCGCTGCTGATGTTGTCCCGGGCGTCTCTGGCGGAACTATCGCTTTTATCACTGGCATCTACGATACGCTGCTGGAAAGCATTCGAAGAATTAACCCAAGCGTACTTGGCTTATGGAAACGCGAAGGCTTCAAAGCCGCCTTTAACCACATCAATGGTTTGTTCTTGATATCACTGTTTGCCGGTGTTTTCACCAGTATCGCCACATTGGCAAAACTCATCTCTTGGTTATTGGTCACCCACCCTGTACCGCTGTGGTCGTTCTTCTTTGGCCTGATCTTGGTATCGGTTTTCCATATTCTTAAGCAAGTCGAGAAGCGCGATATTATTCGATTCGTATTTTTACTGCTCGGCGTTGCTTTCGCTTATAGCATTACTGTACTTAACCCCTTACAAATGGAACCAACCAGCATCAACGTTCTCATCGCAGGCGCTATCGCGATCTGTGCGATGATTTTACCGGGTATATCAGGTAGTTTTATTCTGCTATTGATTGGTATGTATGCTCCGGTATTGGGCGCAGTGAAAGAGTTTCAAATTGATGTACTTGCCCTTTTCCTTGGTGGTTGTGTGATTGGCTTACTGACCTTCTCACACGTACTCTCTTGGCTATTGCGTTCATTCCGCGATTTTACATTAGTGTTTTTAACCGGTTTGATGATAGGTACGCTGCCTAAGATTTGGCCGTGGAAAGAGACCATCAGCTGGCGTACCAACTCGAAAGGTGAGCAGGAGCCTCTGATTCAAGAGAACCTATCTCCTTTCAATTTCGAAGCCGTGACCTCTCAGCCTTCTCAACTGGGTTTTGCAGTGATTATGATGGTTGCAGCTATCGCCTTGGTCCTTGGCTTAGAAAAGTTTGCAGAGCGTAATGCTGAATAACTATTCTCACTGAGACTGCGGGTATGTTATCGGACTAACGAAACAATCAACATATCAAACAATCAACGTCTCGTTTAGACTCCATGAAAGCGAAGCGAATAGTTTCGCTTTTTTATACCTACCATAGCCACAAAATTGCTTTTTGATACAAGCACCTATTAATCGATATGATAACATCACGACTCTATTAAACTAGATGAGAACACGACATGCACCGAGCAATAAAGGTTGCAGCGGTTGGTATCGCCCTAGTGGCTGGCTTTTATGGACCACAAGTGATCCAGCAATTTGAACCCACGATAGGGCATTTTAAATCCGCTATGGAGCAAAACTCTGCTGACGTTAACTTAGATAATTACTGCATGCTTTCCACAACGTCTTGTGAGCAGAAAACCGTGATGATGACGCTCGAACGAGAAACTGTTCAACCTCTGATCCCGACTAAAATTAAAGTGGTCTGGCAAGGTTCCAAGTCTGATACCTTGATGTTGTCGCTCTCTGGCTTAGAAATGGACATGGGTTCAGCACGTTTTCAGTTAAAAAATATAGGCAATAATACCTACGAAGGTGATGTGATTTTACCTGTGTGCACCATGGATAAAATGACTTGGCTTGGCGAACTCACCGATGGTGTTGAAACCGTAAACCCTGCAATAAGGATGGCAAGATGAGTAAAAATTGGTCGTTAGCATTAGTGGTAGCGTTTGTACTTGGCTTTAGTGTCAAAAGCTTTCTTGATGGACAACACGAAGCTCAACAACACGCGGCACAGCAAAAATTCTCCGCGACTACGCTTTTCGGTAAAGATAATCAGCCAACGGAAATCCTTGACCAAAACGATGACAGAATTCGCATCGTTTACTTCGGTTTCACTCGCTGCCCAGATGTCTGCCCGACTTCTTTAGCGATGTTAGCAGGTGCACTTAACCAAGTCTCCGATGAAGCAAAAGCCAAAATTCGGCCGGTGTTTGTTTCACTTGATCCTGAACGTGATGCAGCAGAAGCATCATACGAATACGCACAATACTTCCACCCGATGATGGAAGGGCTAAGTGGTCCATTGGATGTGACAACAACGCTTGCACACAATTACGGTGTAATATTCAGAAAAACAAAACTGGAAGGTTCAGAGTTGGAATACACCCTTGACCACAGTTCCTATTTTTATTTTTTAAAACCCGACGGCACACTGATTACCAAAGTTCCGCATACGTTAACGCCAGCGCCAATTGTTAAGGCCATTAACACATTGACGCAATAAAACATAAAAACAAAGCAATTAATGAATAAAGTTCGATCAAAAAAATCAGGTCCCCGCCCCAAAAACATACAAGATAAGGACAACTACATGAAGATAAAAGCACTCGCTCTAGCAAGCTTATTGCTCACTCCCTTTGCTCACGCTAATAGCGATATTATGGTTCATGACGCGTACGCTCGTGCAACACCGCCTTCAGCAGTGAACAGCGCAGTATTCACAACTCTAATGAACCACAGCAACAAAGATCGCAACATTGTTTCTGCTACAGCGCCTGTAGCAGGAAAGGTAGAGCTTCATGATGTTATCGTCGATGGCGATGTGATGAAAATGCGCCAAATTCAACAGATAACAATCCCAGCAAATGGGGAAGTGGTACTCAAACCAGGTAGCCTACACATCATGTTGTTAGACCTAAAAAATGGTCTAAAAGATGGTGAGCAGATCGAGGTAACATTGACTTACGCGAACGGTGAAACTCAGACCTTTGATGCACCAGTGAAGAAAGTGATGAGTGGCATGAAAAAGATGAACCACGCACACAACTAACCGAATAAATATTTGAAGTAAAAACTAGCCCATGTAATCATTTTCTATTGAATTGGATGAATAGGAGTAAACTTCTAATATGGGCGTTTATTTGGATATCGCTTTAAGGAATAATCACAACCGCACTAATGGATGGTCTTAGTAATCAAATAAAAGTTAAAGAATAAAACACCTCGTAACAATTTTTGCTATGACCATTTACCATCGGTAACCTAAACTAACCGTGTATGCTTCTCTTGTCTCACCTTTATTATAAAGTGCCGTAATGTTGTAGTGTTTACCGAGTTGTTTATTAAAACCAACTAGATAGGCCCATTGGTTTAAAGAAACATCAACATCGTAACTAAAATCACCTTGTAACGCATCAACATACCCTAGGTTACCCGATAACGTAGAATCTAAACCTTGATATTCTGCTCCGACAAGAATTTGAGCTCTATAATCAACAAGTTGATATCCAACCATTGGCTGAACAACTAACAAAGGTTCACCCCAACTCGATGAGCCCTCTAATCGTGTTTGAGAAACTGTCATATTAAGGGTAGCAAAATATTCTTTGTAACCAACTGCTAACGTTGTACCCAAGCCCACCAAATCGTAATCAAGGCTTAAAGGAAGGTTTAACCTACCAGAACTACACAAAGGAAGCCCTTCTTTTGTTAACGCATCACATAAGCCATCGCCTAATCCAGGGTCAATGCCGTTTAAGCTATCTTTAATTTCATTTAAACTTTCTGATGTATATTGTGCATCAATATTTGCTCTAACCTTAATTTTCCCAGCCAGTCCGTAAATATTCCAAAAAGGTAAAATGTATACATCCCCCCTAACTGTAAAGCTCTCAGCGTGAACTTTCGCAAAAGTCTCACTCGGTTCAAAATCCTTATCTAAATTCTGAAGCCCTAACGCTCCCAAACCTAAATTAAAAGATCTGAAGCCTAAATTCATATCTTGATTACGATAAGCCACAGAGACCCCATAAGGAAGAGGGATATCAATTCCTTGCCTACGGACTAAGTCGCCCATCAACGGAAAGAAGCTATCGACTTCGACTTTTTCCTCCCGAATACGAGGATCAGATACTTCTTCAAGCTTTTGAATATCGATAATCTTAGCGCCGTCTACGTCATCATAAAAAGCTACAGGTTTCATAGTAACAGTAAGGTCAACCTCTTCGTTTTCTTTAGTCATTCCTTTCGCCGCAATAATTTTACTGGTGACATAAAGAGAGCCATTGTCGAAATAGCTAAATAAAACTTCTTGTCTATAATCATCAATATTATAACTTCCGTAGGTAAATGGAGATGAATTTGTGATCACCATTTTTGTAGGCTGGCGGTCTAAAACATGTATAGCGACTCTCATGAACCGAAAGTAAGCGACGTCCTGAGGTAGTTGGTATTTTGAATAATTAAAACGAATAACTGAACGGCGATCATCCAAATTTTCAACTGTAACCGATGACCGATCATAACTTTCAGAGTAAAATCTAAGTCGGTATTCTGTTTTGGTTAAATATTCTATAGAATCAATCGCCCCACCGTCCTCAGACAGTGAAGGCTCACCATCGACTTGAGAGATTTGACTCATAAAGTACTTAAGTCTTAAATCAATATTACCTTTTAAATCAGTTGTTTGAACCAAATAAAAAGATGAGGACGAGGGCTCACCATCAATTAAAGTTTCTTTATGAATGTGTTCAACAATATGCTCTCCCTGAGATAAAGTACTAATACCATATTTAGGTAGGTGTTCAGGTATTCCATACTGTTCAAAAATTGACACCTCTTCTGCACTAGCAAAATTAAAGAACGCTAGAAAAAACACAAAAACACTTAAGTAACACTTAAAACTAGGTAAAACAAAAAACAACTTTAACCGTTTTTTTTTAATACCACTCCTACTCGAACTTTTTACTCTATAAAGCATAGTTCCTACCTCCACTGTAGCTAAATAACATCCAACTTAGTACATGCCATCGCAAATACCTTGTAAGGTATTATCATCAATACCAAAATTAACCGTAGCATCCCAATCTGTGATGTTTTTATTGATTTCTCCACTACCATCAGAGGTATTAGATATAACTAAGATATTGTCTGTATTTTCTTGATATCGATATTCAGGATCGAATAAATCATCACTAAACCAAAAACGGGACATTTTCCCCATAAGTAACAAATCACCTTGTTCTGGAGAAATAGTATCACCACTTTGGTTATATAATCGGTTAAATATAAATGGAATTTCAGCTTGATTACATGCTTTCCCACCAAAGCAAGCTAGGTTGCCTATCGTATCAAAAATTGATCCTTCAATGAGTTCATTATTAAAGCCCGCAACGTAATCAAAGTGATATAAAGTCGGCACAACATCATGGGTAACGGATTTTGCATAATCACGAATTGCACATTTATACAGTAGTTGGTTGTTCAGTTTATTAAATTTACCTAGATCTTCCTTAACTCCTTCAAGTGTTGTTGGAGTTGTCGAAGGTGAAAAATCATCCAGACGTAAAGGCGTGTCAGTCAAACGATCAATGAATAAAATTGATGAAATTAATGTGTATGCTGGGATATCAGGAATACTTGGTAAATCTCGAATATCATTGGTATCTCCAATAAGGAATAGCACGACGTCAATCAACTTAACCCCAGATAGTAGTTCAACGTTAATTAAAAATAGTAATTTCAATTCTGCTATATAGCTATCTGTTTCATTATTATTGAAACCAATAATGGAAGGTACTTTTAACGGTGTTTCATGCGCAAAAGAGGTCACGTGGTAACCTGGGTAATCTTCATATCCTGTGCAAACTCCCAAAAAGGTTTTTACACACTCACGATGTGATTCAATATATGGCGCGAAAGGTAGTAGTTTAGCTCTCGGTTCTATCGAAGCGATATCTGATGCGTATTTCAAACCCAGTTTTGCAACAATGGACTCAGTGCTATCACCCTCGTCAATCCACCCCAAAATATCACTTACCATATTTTCAATTGTTTGGTCGGGTAATCCAAACAAACGTCCCGTAATTTCTGCCTTTACTTGTTTTTGAAGTTCTAAAACTTGTTCAACTGTCAATTGATTGATAGTTAGATCTGGATAAAGTGTTGCCATCTCCTTTTCCAACGTATCAAACTGGTTTTGGGCGGCCGCGTATGACTCAAATGAGAGACCAATAGGTAAACTTTGCATAATCGCTCTGCTAAAGAAACGACCTGCAACATCATCTTCAGGTTGGCGGTCTTCGGTCGTTGATTGTTGAAGAGCGTTAATTGATGTCGCCCCAGAGCCTTGCCCAAACACCGTCACGTTAGCGCTATCACCGCCAAAATCATCTATGTATTGATTCACCCATTCAAGTGCACGCTTTTGATCCCCCAGAGAAAAGTTTCCCCCTTTAGTATTCCCCTTATCTTCAATCCAACGTTTTCCTAATAAACCAAGACGATAATTGAAAGTGACGGCGATAAATTCGCTATCACCCATCGTACTTTGCGCAACGGCAACATCAGGAATAATATTAGGCAAATGACCGGATCCCGTTTCAAACGAACCACTATGAACATAAACGTACACCGGGAGTTTATCACTGCCGACCGTATTATTTGGCCGCCATATATTAAGGAAAAGGCAAGTTTCTGAGTAATTTTCTGATGAACCAAACTGGGGACATACGTCACCAAAATCTGTAAACGCATTATTTTCCGTTACAGCTTCTGCTAGAGGCAGCATGACACTGTGCTTAAAACGCTCTGGGGCACCGAAGAAAAAATCATCTTTACGACTATCGCCCGAGTAAGCGTAGGGTATCCCTTTGAACGTTTCTATTGTGACTAGCTTCGTATTTTGCTCTGTCTCAGAAAATGATGAGATAGTCGTTGAGGTTGAAGGGGCAACAGTGCTTACTGGTTCTTTGAGACCTTTTAAACTAATCCCTCCAATTTGAGTTTCGAAAACAGTAGGAGTCGGCGATGATTCTTCAGGATCTGGTGTAAAGCTAAACTCAGTCTCACCATCACGACATCCGATAAGGAGACCCCCAAGTAAAACAACGAAAGTTCTTTTCATTTCCCCTCCTTCATCACACATAAAAACCACGAAGAATTAACACCACAAACGATTTTAATACCATTTAAGAATAGATTTTAAACTGCCCGATATTTGTAAAATACTCACGATTGCAATTCAGTCTTATCATGACGAAGAAAATAGCGATTGAGCATGCTTACACCAACTAAAGTAGGCTTATTGAGTATTCATAACCTCTTAGTCACGTTTGGACACTAGCTTTATATCATTCATTCTCAATATCACATTAAAAGTAACAGAGACCCATCCAACACACCAATAAGTAAGATAAAAAAACAGATATAGCGCATACTTCACAACAAAAAACCAACAGCAAATAATCACTGCAATTACCGAAATTACCGCATATCGCAAACAATCACCCTAAAAGCAAATAATCCCTAGGCACCCTCTAAGATCCCGCTAATATGACAGCCCACTCCACTAGTGTATAGTTGGATTTGGTATCTTTGATCTTGTTTCAACCACATTCGTAACAACGGGCTTCGATGCTCTAGCAAGCTACGGTCAACTGACGTAGTGTTCACTCCTGCAGTATGTAAAGCTGAGCAAAACAAAGCATCATAAACTTTTGGTCTTAGCTCTTAGCTCTTAGCTCTTAGCTCTTAGCTCTTTAAGCAAACCACGCACAAATAAAAAGGGAAGCTGCCGTTCACTTAAGGTGAGCGGCATTGTTTTTTCTAGGATATCGGCTTGGCTTTTTCTTCACGACTCTAGGGAAAG
>NZ_CANLBV010000074.1 GCF_947488985.1 uncultured Vibrio sp. | reverse complement strand
ATCGGAGTCAATAAGAGAATGTCTCTGATCTGATCGTACGATTCTGATTTAGTTCACTCGATTTACGCAACAAAGCCACTTTAGTACCGTAAATGGTGCGTTTGTTAAAGGTGGGAACTAGCTAGTTTTTAGTTGGATGTAGATCTGCTCTACTTTGGTACGAGCCCAGTCTGTTTTACGCAAAAACTTAAGGCTAGATTTAATACTCGGGTCTTTTTTGAAACAGTTGATGTTGACCATGTAACTTAACTCTTCCCAACCATAATGTTCAACCAATTCAGTCAGTAGCTTTTGAAGAGTGATGCCGTGAAGGGGGTTATTTTCTTGTGTCATGAGGGATTCTCGCGATTTAGTTACTCCCAGTATAACATTTTCACTTTATGGATGAGCAGGCAATTTTCCTTGCTAAACAGTGTGAACAATTGATTGTTCAAAGAAATGAAAAGAGCGAGCTTTTCAACTCCCCCTTAACGTTATCTTTCATTCCGGTTCGATAGCTACTCTTCCCAGACCACGAGTTTATCTTTAGGCCAGTTATGACCCACTTCGTGATAGGCTTGTTCCAGAATGTGTCGCTTGATCTTAAGAGTCGGGGTTAATACGCCATTCTCAATACTCCATGGTTCCTTAATCATCAGTACGCCTTTGATCTTCTCATGAGAGGCGAGTTGCTCATTCATTTTCTCGATAACACGCTTAGTCGTTTTCTCATAACGGGCTCGATCAAAATTAGGGAAGTCATGTGGAACGACAAGTAGAATAGGGCCAGGTAAGCCTAAACCTATCAAACACATCATTTCTACGCGGCTGTACTCAAACAGTTTGTTTTCGATTGGTACAGGGGCAACAAACTTACCTTTAGCGGTTTTAAAGGTATCTTTCTTACGTCCACGAATCGTTAGGTAACCTTCACTATCGATATCACCGATATCACCGGTATGAAGCCAACCATCCGAGTTAAAAGACTCTTGGGTTGCAATATCATTCTTGTAGTAACCAGAGAATAAGCCTTTGCCTCGAACTAGAATCTCTTCATCTTCAGCTATTTTGAGTTCGATCCCTGGACCTGCATTACCAACCGTACCAATTTTGTCGGCTCTGAATGGGTAGTTGAGCGTGCTGTAGGCGAAAGACTCTGTCATGCCCCATGCCTCGGTAATGTGTAGACCAACACTCTCATACCATGCGAGTAGAGCGGGTGATACAGGTGCAGAACCACAGCCGAGAACGCGAGCTTGGTCTAACCCTAAACCATCAGCAAGCTTCTTCTTAATGATGTTGTTGATAAACGGAATCTTAAGTAAGAAGTTAAGTTTCTTCTGTGGCAACTTGTCTTGGATTCGCTGCTGGAATAGAGTCCATAAGCGAGGAACTGAAATAAACAGTGTAGGGCGATGCATTTTCACATCATCAATAAAGGTGTCTAAAGATTCAGGGAAAGCCGTAACCACGCCTCCCATTACTGAAGAACCAAAGATGTAAACGCGTTCTGTAATATGAGCAAGCGGTAGGTAAGAAAACAGGCGATCGCCAGGTTGGATTCCAATATGGTCAATCAAGCTTTGAACAGACCAAGTAAACGCGCCGTATGTGAGCATTGCGCCTTTTGGTAACCCTGATGTACCCGATGTATAAACAAGTGACATCAGCTTATCGTCGTGATGCTGAGGGCGTTTGGTTGATGGTTGATGTTGCTCAATAAGTTCTTCAAAGGTGTGCTGACATTTTGCAGAGCTGTCATAAGGCAGCGAGATGCTCACTAAGCTCGGGTTATCATCGAGCACTTTTTGCGTAGCTGCTGCATCGTCAAGCTTACCCGCAATCACAATTTTACTTTCACTGTGTTCAATACAGTACTGAATGGTATCTGCCCCTGCTGTTGGAAAGATAGGGACGCTAACAAAATCTCCTAACATCATGGCAAGATCGCAGATGAACCACTCTGCACAGTTTTTCGATACGAGAGCGACTCGATCGCCAGGTTGGGCTCCGAGTCCTTCTAATGCTGACGCCAATTTCAGTGCTTTGTCGGCTACCTCTTTATAAGTAAATTCGACAAATTGGCGGTTAATAATCTGTTTTAAATAGACTTCATTTGGGCGTTCTTCTGCCCATTTTAAAATCATGTCATTGGGTGTAGGGAGAGCTGTTGCTTGTTCTTGGCTAAACTCGTTAGGCTGAATCATTGTCTAACTCCATGTTTTTCGCTAAGTTATTTTTGTTAAAATCATGTTAAATGTATCATGGTTTTTTCTTTTAGGGCGTAAAATTAGCGTTTTCTGTTATCTGTGCAGGCACGTCTGTAGCTGGCAGGGGTTACGCCTGTCCTTTTCTTAAAAATTCTTGAAAAATACGACACATCCTTATAGCCACATTGATACGCAATCACAGCAATTTTGGCATCGGTATCCGTTTCAATTAACTTCTTAGCCAATGAAATCCGTTTGTCGCACACAAAGTCTCTAAAGCTCACTCCAAAGTGTAGATGAAATTTTTTTGAAAAATAGGTGGTTGAACAGTGGCATCTCTGTGCAATCTCTGTTTCTCTGATTTCTTTGTTTATGTTGTTCATAACAAAGTTAACAACCTCGGATGTAAAGGTTTTTGCTGGCAGTTGATTGTTGTGGTTTATGTCTCTGTCGAGGTCGAAGTGAGGTTCGAAGATATGTTGTGTTTTGTTCTTGAGTTCTTCTAGTTTGCTGGTCAGATCATTGCTGTTTGTTTCAATCATGGAAAAAACATTCTTATGATGTCGAATATTATCAGGTAACTGTTCAGGGCAAATAATGACGATTCGCTTATTCAAGTTTTCACAAATAGATAGAGCCATGCTCAGGAGTTGAAGTTGATCGGGGCTATTCAATATAAAAAACACGAACCTGACATCTAAATGACTGATTATAGATATATCTTGTTTGAAAGTTTCAGTAGGAAAGTAGCGCCTAACTTTATTGGCAATAATAGCATTAAAGTCGCTTTCACTATCCGATAATAAAGGTATTACTAATCGCATGTCATTATGCACTCTGTTTTGCATTTAGTTTTTAGCTGAGAATTAGAAGAAATAAACACATAGTAATTAGATTAGAAGTATCACAAGAAAGTGCAAGTAAATGGCAAAAAAATCCTAACCGAATATCTCTCTCACCTCTAGATTTAGTTTACAGGTAAACGAAGCCTGATACGTAAATCAAGGAGATGTTCTCATGGATAAGTTTTTGAATAATTGTAAAGAATTCATGAAAGATGAAGAAGGGTTGACTGTTATCGAGTACGTAATCGGTGCAGCATTATTAGTTTTAGGGATGGTAACCGTATTTTCTGGTTTAGGGAATACACTGGCAGCTAAATTGAATGAAATCGTCAATGGTTTATGATCGAAAAGGATTGAGACAGCAAAGAGGGCTGACCTTGGTTGCCTACATTATCGCTGCTGCCTTACTTGTTATTGCAATAGGATTGGTTTTTTCTGGGATGGCAACAGCCTTACTAAGTAAAATCCAGAGCATTTTTTCGAGTGTATGAATTGAATATATGATTAATGAGCCTTCAGTTTTTTGGGCATTGCTAATTGCAGTTTCGGTATACGATGTTGAGAAACATCGTATACCAAACAAAATATTGATGCTGTTTTTGTTTGTGTATTTATTATCAATGTTTAATCGCAATTACACCTTTGATGTTTTTTTAATGTCCTTCGTTGGATTCTTGGTTTTTTTTTGTTTTGGGTTACTCCTATATTTCGTAAGAGCTATGTCAGCGGGAGATGTGAAGCTATTAGGTATTGTGGGAATGTATCTCGGATGGGGACAATTACTTGATGCATCGTACTTTATCTTACTTTCTGCTGGAGTGATTGGAACTTTCTACCTGCTATATAACTTTTCCAACTCGAACAGTCTTAGTATCAAGGGCTATTTTGAAAACAAGCTAATTATACTTGGTGGGGTAGCACCAGTATTAAATGAGAGTGATAGCTTGCACGCTAGGTATTCAAATAAAGTAACGATGCCTTTTGCACCTTCTGTTGTCATAGGATTGGCGATGTATAGCTACTTTACTTAAAGCCCTGTTGTTGGTTAGCTTTGTGGAGAGGAATAATATATGGATAGTATAGGGCATACTGCTCCAACAACATTAAAACCTCAGATATCAGCCCCAATCGTACCCACATCGTTTGAAATGTTGGGGGTACCTGAAGTCGTGATAGAGAACCTTGTGCTTAAGCACTTATCAGCCTATCCCAAGTCGGATGTTTTAGAGCTTTCGAATTATCTATGTGTTGTTACACACATTGTGGAGAACTCTTTGGCTGTTTTGAAAAAGAAATCTCTTATCGAGGTATTTCAGCCCGCTTCAGAGCTCTCTCTTTCGTCTGTTTCACATAGCCATGTTCGCTATTCTCTTTCTGATAAAGGGTTGGAAGAGGCGGAGCTTGCGTTTAAGCGAGATGCCTATTTAGGACCAGTCCCAGTCTCGCTCACCCAGTATAGTGAGATTGTTAAAAAGCAAGACTTGAGAACTGAACTGGTGACTCGCCCACATGTTGAAGCTGCATTGAGTGATGTTTATGGTGTTGACTCCATGATCTCAGTGCTCGGTCCAGCAATAAATTCGGGACGTGCTCTATTACTGTATGGACATGCTGGTACGGGTAAAACATTCGTCGCGAGCCGAATTATCAATGCGCTCCACACCTCTGTGTTTATCCCTTATGCAGTCTATGCATTAGGTAACATTATCAAGGTGTTCTCAGAGCAGCATCATAAACCGTTGGATAGTAACGGCAGCGATCAAAGCATTTCCCTCAAAGATCAGTACGACAAGCGTTGGCTTAACTGTGAAAGGCCAAATATCCAAGTTGGGGGTGAACTGACTATGGATATGCTTGAAGTTAATCACTCAGAAAATAGTCGAGTTTGGTTAGCACCAGTTCAAATGATGGCAAACAATGGGATCTTTATCATTGATGACCTTGGTCGTCAGCCCATGCCGGTGGATGCGCTTCTTAACCGTTGGATTGTACCGATGGAGTACTCATTCGACTATTTGTCGCTGCCTAATGGTCAGCAGATAACGATGCCATTTGTATTAACTCTTGCCTTTTCTACCAATCTAAACCCTAAGAAAATAAGCGATCCTGCCTTTTTACGTCGTTTAGGTTACAAGATTGAATTCAAGCCACTTAATCAGCGAGATTATGAAGCTTTATGGATGAGCGTCGTTGCTGATAAAGAGGTAGAGCTTCAAGACGGTTTTTTTGAGCGTTTGTCTCAAATGCACACGCTGCTTAAGGTGCCACTTTTCCCATGTTTACCGAAAGATCTCGTTGGTATAAGCAAAGATATTCTTTCGTTTGAGCAGCTACCACCTGTTATCACATTCGATATTCTTTCCATGGCATGGGAAGTTTATTTTACCTCTGATGGACACGAGGAAGAGAATAATGAGTAAGAGTCAAGTTTTCCTACTGTTTTTACTGTCCGTAGTATTCGGCTTAGCGGCTGTATTTTTTGCTAAGCAGTGGATGGACAACCAAGTTCAACCAACCGTTGAGGTTGAGACTGTTGAGCGCCATCCAGTTGTGGTTGCGTCACAAGAAATTGAAGCTGGAACCGTTATTGAGGAGCAATTTTTAACTACTAAGTTAATGGAAGTGGATTGGATTGGTGATCATAACTATTCCGATGCTTCTGAATTGGTCGGTCAGGTCGTCGCCAATACCATTTATGCTGGCGAAGTGCTTCATAGAATGCGTTTTACAGTTCCTGGTGAGGGGTCGACGCTAGCAGCGCTCATTCCTGAGAATAAGAGGGCTGTGACGATACGTGTTGATGATGTTATTGGTGTGGCGGGCTTTTTATTACCTGGTAATAAAGTCGATATTCTTAACACGGTTTCTTATGGCAAAAATTCAGCAACAACTCGTACAGTGTTGAAAGATATTAAAGTACTTGCTGTAGACCAAACCGCTAAAACTAAAGAAAACAGCCCTATTATAGTACGGGCAGTGACACTAGAGGTTTCCCCCAAAGATGCAGAAAAACTGCTAACAGCTAAGAGTAAGGGCAGTATTCAACTGACATTGAGAAACCCTCATGAAGTTGATAAGAAAGTTGTTCGTCGATACGTACCTAGACCTAGCGTGACAATTATTAAAGGTACCCAAGCATCCAGTGTTCGCGTCAAGGATTGAGGTGAGATATGAAAATAATAATAACGTGTATTTTAAGCTTAATTTGTTTTAGTTCGTGGAGCCTTGCAGCTTTACAAACAGGTAAAACCGTGACTGTTCCTCATCACAAATCAACGTATGTGGTTTTGTCTGGGAAAGCCAGCAAAGTGTCGCTTGGAGACCCAGAAGTTCTTGATATTGTGATGTTAAAATCCAGTGAATTGTTTTTAATCGGCAAGAAGCTTGGTGCCACTAATTTAATGGCCTGGGATTCAAGAGGTCAGTTGATTGAATCAATAGACATTGAGGTCACCCATGATCTTAATAGCTTAAAAGCTAAGTTGTATGAGTTTTTACCGAATGAAACGATCGAGGTACATAGTGCGCAAAATCGATTGCTTTTGAGTGGTCAGGTGAGCAATCAACAACAGATGAATGTGGCGATGCGAATCGCAGAAACTTTCGCTGCAGGAGAGCCCGTTGATGCATCAAAAGAGGGGGGAAGCGAGCAAGTAGCCGTAACTGGCGTGATCAATTTGATGTCGATTGGTGGGGCACAACAAGTGATGTTGGAAGTCACCGTCGCTGAGGTTCAAAGAAGTTTAGTGAGAAAGTTCGATGCCAATTTCCAGTTTTTCCAATCTAGTGGATCTAACTTATCTTGGGGAGCTGCGTCTGTTCCAGCTGGAGTGTTAGGGGCTACGCCTATCTTTGAGATCCCCACATCGACTGACTACGGGATATTAGGCTCGTTCATTGATAGTAATACACTGTTTACCTTTGCATTGGATATCGCCAGACAGAATGGGGTAGCTAAGGTACTGGCAGAACCTAACCTAACAGCATTAAGCGGCTCTAAGGCTGAGTTTTTAGCTGGTGGAGAGTTCCCTATTCCTGTGCCCGATGAAGATGGTATTACCATTGAATATAAAGAATATGGGGTTGGGCTCAAGTTTATTCCTACAGTGCTCAGTGATAAGAAAATTAATCTTAATTTAGCCGTTGATGTGAGCGAGATAGCCAATAGTAGTTCATTGACACTCTCTCCTGGTTCTACTAATGGGACTTATGTCATTCCTCCTATCACTCGACGCAGCGCTTCTTCAACATTGGAACTAGCAGATGGACAAACCATTGGTATTGCTGGGCTATTGAGTGAAAACGTACGAGATGTAAGTAATAAATTGCCAGGCATTGGTGATGTGCCGGTTTTAGGGCAGCTTTTTAATAGTCAAGAGTACATATCTGGTGAAACGGAGTTAGTCATATTGGTGACACCGAGGTTAGCTAAGCCTATTGATAGAACTAAAGTGAGCTTACCAACCGATGCTTTCGTTAATCCTAATGACTTAGAATATTACTTGCTTGGTAGGAGCGCCTACATTGCAGAACCGTCAGGTTCAGATTCAGAACAACCTCAAGCATCACAAGAACTATCACCGACTGATGGTGGAAGTGAAGGTTCATTTGGTCATGATTTATAAGGAGATAGATATGATTAAAGTAATGATGGTCTTTCTCGCAATAATGTTAGCTGGCTGTGCTAATCATGCCCCTTTAGGGCATTCGGTGGCTCTCGTAAAAACAGAACAAACGTATAACCCTAATGCGACCCAAGAGAATTTACTCGAAGTACCGGATGGTACGGGGGAGCGGATGCAGACTGGTTACGACCGATATGTGGGCAGGGGCGATAATGAACTGTCTGGAAGTAGTAGCCAGATCTTAGAAGATTTTAACTAAATCTGGAGGTACTCACATGTTGTATCGAGTATCACAAAACCCTAAAAAACAGCAAGGCTTAGTGGCAATAATGGTTACTGTAGCATTGCTGGTGTTTTTAGGTGTCTCAGCGTTAGCTGTAGACATCAACCATATGGTTGTTAATAAAACACGACTACAAAATGCCGTGGATTCCGCTACTTTGGCTGCAGCAACAATTCTGGATAGCAGTAAAGATAAAGATGCGGTTGATGCAGAAGTTGTTGCTGCACTGAATGCTATGGCGGCTTCTACGGGGAATCATGAAATTGATTTTACTACCGCATCGATAAATATTGATTACTCAAATGATCCTCAGGATTTCACTGAAACTGCCACTTTTGGAGCGGAAGAAGATGTCTTTGTTCGCGTGCGAGTTGACTCTTTGGATATGGATGAGTTCTTTATTCAAATGTTTGGTTTAGAAAAAAGTGTTTCAGCGAGTGCTGTTGCTGGGCCAAGTACAGGGCAAGATACTGTGAATAACGTTGTGCCGATAGGTGTCTGTATTGGTGATGGTACCTCGGATAATGACATCAATGAAGATGGAATTCATGATGAGACTGGCGAACCGATAGTCAATGTCTTTGGTTATGAGGTAGGAACAGTTCATGCGTTAAAAGTAGGAGATGCAGAATTATCTGAAATGGGTAATGGTAACTATCATCTATTGGATTTTGAATCTGGCGGTAAAACAGTCAAAGAGGGCTTAGGGGGCAGTTATGAGGAATCCATCACAATTGGTGAAAATATCACGACCAAACCTGGTGGCACGGTAGGTCCAACGGCCGATGGCTTGAATACTCGCTTTGGGGATTATGGAGGTGGTTTGAAGTCATCAGATTACCCTACTGATTATGTGACCACAGAACCTAACGCTGAGATCACCATTGATGCCAATACCGGGGAGATCAATTTTGATGGCACTTACGACTATGCCCAATATCAGCTCGATACGAATAACTGTATTGCAGCGAGCAAGGGAGAAGGTACAGGGGCGGGTTGCGAGGCTAATGGTATCGCATGGCGTCGTATTTTACCGATACCTATGGTGGACTGCTCAAGTAAAAGTGGTGGTGCAACCGAATTTACAGTGAGTAAAATTGGCTGTTTTTTCTTGTTGCAAAAAGCGCCTACCAATAATTCAGGAACTCCCGCAGTTTTCGGTGAGTTTATACACTCATGCAGTGTTGCTGGTGGATCAGGTGGTGCAAATTCAACAACGGAAGGGCCTTACAGAATTGTATTGTACAAAGACCCTGATAGCGGGGAGTCGTGATTATGAGTTTATTGAATAAACATCAACGTGGTTTTGCTGCCGTAGAGATGGTGATTGTGACTCCAGTGCTACTGTTTTTTCTGGTTTTGGTCCTTGAGCTAGGCAATATTTTGATCCACCACAATGTGCTCTCTAAGTCAGTGCAAAATGGCGCTCGTTATGCCGTGAGTGAAGTTTATGGAACCATTGGTGGCACTATCGCACCCACGGCAGAAATTCAAAATGTGGTGGTCTATGGTCAGAGTAGCGTAGGGACAGCAATTTTATCTACGCTGACAACCTCTGATGTGACGGTTGATCCTGATCCTGACTCTATTGGTAGTGGTGATTATGTGCAGGTGAGCGTGACGTATGATTATGTTCCAAACTTCTTGTCTATTCCCTTCTCTACGGAGAACTTCGCCATTCCATTAAGTGCAACTTCGGTGATGAGGGTATTGTGATGAAAAGGCATAACAGGCGCATCAAAGGACTTGCCATTATCGAATTTACAATCGTTTCTGGGTTCATTTTTTTGTTGATTTTTCTGATTTTATCCCTAGGTGTTTATATCTTTTCGCTCCAAATGGTCAGTGAAGCCACGAGGAAGGCGGCTAGATTAGCAACGGTATGTTACGTCTTGGACCGGGATAATATTGGCACTATGGTTGCCGACGATATCCCTCTTGTTGGCTTTACTAGTGCGAACTTAGAAGTTGCGTACCTAGACGCGAGTGGATCAGAGATTACTTCTGATCTTGAAGCGAATTTTAGCTCAATAGAATTTGTTCGTGCTAGAGCAACAGGTTATGGCATTCAGTTGATCAGTAACCTAAGCTTCTTAGGAGAGAATGGATTTCTTGCTGCCCCTGCATTCGAAACAATATTGCCAGCTGAAAGCTTAGGGGTTGTAAGGGCCGACGGAGTTCAATTAAGGAATCGGTGTCCTTAGAATATTTAGCATAGGAGTTCGACGTATGGGGGAAGCTATAAAAATCACGCCTAGTGATGATAATGACATTACGCGTTTAAAAACGAATCTTAAAGTCTGGGTTATTCATAGCAGTGAGCGATTTAAATCTCATGTTAATCAAGAGCTCAAAAAATGTCGCAATGTACATTTAACGTCATTTTCTTTAGATGGTATGAGTGAGGAGTATCTAAAGGGCGTTGATGTGCCTGAATTGATTTTTGTTGAAGCCAATGGTAATTGGGCACAAAAGATGGTTGAGCTTCAAGGGTATGATTTATCTTTAGAGGATAAGGACTTATCTTTAATTGTTCTCGGTGACGAAGCTGATACTGGCTCACTAAAAATTGCATTACGCTTAGGCGCTTCTGACTTTTTATCTCACAATGTAACCATCTCGGATCTCCTGCCGTTATTGAAGAAAACGGCATCAGAGAAATTAGAAAACTCCAGCTATGGTGAGTTTATTTTGTTTCTGAATACCAAAGGCGGAATGGGAGCAACGACGTTGGCGTTAAACACGGCGATAGAAATGGCTGTACAGCACCCAGGAGAAGTGTTGTTACTTGATATAGACCTGCAATTTGGCGTGATACCTGATTATTTAAATATCACTCCAAGCTACAGTGTTTCAGACGCCATTAATAGCTCTAATGATCTGGATGAGATGTCGTTAGGTTCGTTAGTTAATAAGCACGAATCCGGCCTACATGTTCTAAGCTTTAAACATGAAAATAATGCTGATGATTTTGAACAGGCTCAGAATATTGGTCGATTACTTCCGATCCTACGTCGTTATTACCCTTATGTAATCGTCGATCTTTCGAGGGGATTAGATCATGTGTTTACAGCTGCGATATCGCCGGCTACAAAAGTACTTTTGGTTTTACAACAGAGCTTGGTGTCGGTAAAAAACACGAGTCGCCTAATTAAGTCTTTGAAGTTCGAATATGGCATACCAAGTGACTCGATAGAGGTCATTCTTAATCGTTACGAAAGTCGACACTCAATTAAGCTCAAAGATATTGAGCAAGCGGTGGGTAATCATGACATACACCTTATGCCTAATGATTTCAAAGTCGCAATAGAGAGCGCAAATCTAGGGCAACCGTTAGTTCAATCTAGAAAGAAAAGCTCTATTACTCGCTCTATCATTCATTTGTCTCATGTTCTTTCGCCACCAGAGCTAGAAGAAAAAGGGTGGTTGAAAAAATTGTTTTCATAGCGTGTTGACGAATATCAAAGACGAGGGATTGTGATGTTCTTTAAACGAAAAAATGTAAATCCAGAGTTTGAAAAAAAAGCAGAACAGGGTTCACATGATTCAGAAGATGCTAATTCGAGTGAGTTTTTACAAACCATTGAGGCATTGAGCCACACTCACAAAGTAGACGTCAATGAAGAGAAGGAAAAAACGATAAATGAAGCTCGTAAAGTATTAGAGCAAGAGCTATCAATTAAGCATTTTTTCCATAAACAACTTCTTGAGACGTTGGATCTTGGTCTGTTATCCAGTTTAGAAAAAGAGCGGGCCAAAACGGATTTGCAAGAAGCTATTGTGCAGTTGATGTCTGACGACACCAATCACCCTCTGAGTGCTGAAGGGCGAAAAAGGGTTATAAAGCAGATTGAAGATGAGGTTTTCGGCCTTGGACCATTAGAGCCGTTACTCGCTGATCAAACCGTGTCAGATATACTAGTCAATGGACCTAAAAGTGTTTATGTTGAGCGCAGAGGGAAACTTGAAAAGACACCTTACACTTTTCTCGATGATCGTCATTTAAGAAACATTATAGATCGTATCGTCAGCCAAGTTGGGCGCCGAATAGATGAATCTTCACCTATGGTCGATGCAAGGTTAGTCGATGGTTCTCGTGTGAACGCAATTATTCCCCCTTTGGCACTGGATGGCCCTTCAGTTTCTATTCGTCGTTTTGCTGTTGATCGTTTGACAATGGATAACTTGATTGACTACAACTCGATTTCGCCTCAAATGGCAAAATTTGTCGAAGCTGCAGTTAAAGGTGAGTTAAATATTTTGATTTCAGGGGGGACTGGCTCTGGAAAAACGACTACCTTGAATATTTTTTCAGGGTTTATTCCTCGAGATCAACGAATCATTACTATTGAAGATTCTGCGGAGCTGCAACTTCAACAGCCCCATGTTATTCGCCTAGAGACTCGCCCTGCCAATTTGGAAGGAAAGGGGGAGATCACTCAGCGAGAGCTTGTAAAAAACACATTGCGTATGCGACCTGACCGTATTGTTGTAGGGGAGGTGCGTGGTAGTGAAGCTGTGGATATGTTGGCGGCCATGAATACCGGGCATGATGGATCATTGGCAACCATTCACGCGAACACTCCGAGGGATGCACTAAGCCGTGTTGAAAACATGTTTTCGATGGCTGGATGGAATATTTCAACGAAGAACCTCAGGGCGCAAATTGCTTCTGCTATTCATTTGGTTGTTCAGATGGAGAGACAAGAAGATGGTAAGCGCCGAATGGTCAGTATTCAAGAGATCAATGGCATGGAAGGTGAGGTTATTACTATGTCGGAAATATTCCATTTTCAACGTAAAGGAATTGATGAAGAAGGTAATATCATTGGCTATTACACGGCTACGGGGGTAGTACCTCAGTATCATGACCAGTTAGTTAAGCGTGGTCTTAATCTGCCCTTTGAGCTATTTACTGAGACTCACAGTTAAGGAGGGATTATGGATAGTGTAACCGTTTCATTAGCTCTATTGTTTATCGCTGTACTTTTTATTTCTCAGGCTTTGCTATTACCTGCAGCAGGAAAAAAAGTTAAGCATAAAGAGCTGTCTCGTCGCTTGAAAGAGACGCAGCGCAATATTGATGATGAGAGTTTATCACTCTTAAAAGAGCATTATAATAAAGAGCTTTCACCAATAGATCGTAAGCTGATAATTATCCCTTTCTTCGCCGACTTGAAGAAAATGTTGGATCTGGCTGGTTTTCAAATCACGTTAAGCCGGTTCTTACTGATTGTTTTTTTATGTAGTCTCTTGCTCTCACTACTATCCATAATTACCAATCAAGCTTGGTTTGTTAGTATCTCGGCATTTATTGTTGTTTGGGTTGTCGCGTATTTTCTTGTTCAACACCGAGTCACTAGCAGGATGGCTCGATTTGAAGAGCAACTTCCCGAAGCGTTAGATATTATTCGAAGAGCATTGCAAGCCGGGCAGCCATTAGTTCAAACATTTAATGAGGTTGGAGAAGAGCTCCCTGACCCTATTGGTGGGGAGTTTAAAAATACTTATAATTTGCTGAATTATGGCTATGATCTGCGTTTGGCCATCTTACAGATGGCAGAACGAGTACCAACTGTCTCAATGTTGGCTTTTTCTAGTGCTGTGATGTTGCAAAAAGAGACTGGGGGGAATTTGTCTGAGAACCTCCAAAAGGTTTCTGAAGTATTAAGGGCACGCTTTAAATTAGAGAGAAAAATTAAAACACTGTCTGCTGAAAGTCGCTTGTCAGCATGGATATTAACCTTATCTCCATTCGGTTTGTTTTTTGCTTTGAGAGTGGCGAGTCCGAAATACATTGAACCTCTTTATACAGATCCACGTGGTCTTTCTATGGTCAGTGTCGGTATTGTACTTTTAGCAATCGGAGCATTATGGATTAAGAAAATCATAAGCATAGAGATTTAACCTATGGAATTATTAAATATTGAAGCTTGGAAGCAGGTATTAGCGGACTTTGGGGTCAGTTCTCAGATGCTTATCTATGCGATGATTTTGCTTACAACTGTTTTGTTGACGTTGACGTTTGGTTTTTTGCTCTTAGGTGTTCGTTCTCCTTTGGATAAAAAGCTTAAGCAAATATCTGAAGGGGAGGCTAGCAGTTCACGAAAGTCATACGATTTTTCAAATACACTAGAGTCACTCAGCCCTTTTATTGGTAAAGGAAATAAAAAAGATAATGAAACTTATTCAGAAAAACTGATGCATGCTGGGTTCCATCAAAAAAATGCATTGTCTGTTTTCTATGCGTTGAAGGTTTTGTCTAGCCTAATTGGTATCGTCGTTGCTTTTATGGTTTATTATATATCATTAGGAGGCGGTTATAATAATCTACTGGTCTTAGGCTGTGTATTCTTGGGAACTTTTACGCCTAATTTTATTCTCAGTAAATTGCAAAAAGAACGTCAGAGAAAAATAAGAAACGGCATACCCGATGCGCTTGACCTACTCGTTGTTTGTACTGAGTCTGGTCTTGGATTTAACGCTGCACTTGGGCGAGTCGCATCAGAGCTCTATGTGTCTCAACCAGAACTTGCCGATGAATTAGAGACGGTGTTTGCTAAAATACAAGCCGGTATTACCATGCCTGATGCTCTTAGACAGTTAATAGAACGGACCGGATTAGTTGAGTTGGAAGGTTTAGTATCCTTACTTTCACACGCATCTCGAATGGGCGGAAGTTTAGCGCAAACGCTTCGGGATTATACTGAAGATTTTCGAGATAAGCGTCAGCAAGCTGCCGAGGAAATCGCTGCAAAAATACCAACTAAAATGCTGTTCCCGATGCTTTTATTTATCTGGCCTTGTTTTTTTATTGTTGCACTTGGCCCTGGGATGTTAATCGTAATGGATGCGCTGAGTGCGCCAGGAGCCAGTCTATGATTTTGAATAAGAAGTTTCTTCTACTGCTGTTGCCTATAGTATTACTTGGGTGTGCATCTTCAGATAAGCCTACAAACCAGTTTGATGCAGAATTGTATTCAGGCAAACCCATTGATACTTTAACCAATGAGGATCCTCCAGTCAGTGAGAAAGAAGCGATTATGCGTGGTGATATTGCACTGAGAGATAAAAATATAGATCTGGCTTTATATGAATATATACGTTCTTTGTCTTTCCCAGAGAAAGAGTTTCATGACAAAACACTGTTTACCATTGGTCAAATACACTTGTCTCGAGGTAACTATGCCTTAACGGAAAAGTCCTACTTGGCGGCTTTAGATTTTAATCCTGCACATACTGGTGTACTTGAGCAGCTTGGGGTTCTGTATACCAAACAGAGACGTATAGATGAAGGGCGTAGCTATTTTTTTAAAGCGATTAATGCCGATCAAGTGCGCTTGAAGAGCAGTGAAACGACGACAAATTATCAAACGTTAAGTCCTAGAGAAGTCGCCGATTTAAAGGTCGACAGTACTTCCCCAGCACTGGCCTATATGGGCGTTGGTGTACTGGAAGATGTTGAAGGTAAACATCAGGTAGCACAAGAGTACTTTAAAAAATCACTTACAATCGATAAGACATCCGTGAAGGCTTTACTGAATATGGGCTACTCACATTATATGTATGGTAACTACAAAGAAGCGTACCAATACACACGATCTGCTTTGGAGTTAGATCCTGATAATGAAAAAGCTCAGAACAACCTTGCGCTTATTTATTTAGCGTCGGGGGATACAAAAAAAGCGACTAATGTTTTTATGAGATATATGGATGTACCTGAATCTTTAAATAATGTGGGGTATTTTTTAATTATACAAGGTAGACCTGATGAAGCGATACCTTATTTACAGCAAGCTATAGATAAAAAGCCATCTTATTATAAAGTGGCTAACGAGAATCTTAATAGAGCATTGGCCGAAGTGAGAGAGGTGAATCAGTAAGCGTTTTAAGTTTATTTTTGGGGTTAATGAAAAGGAATTTCATCTTGCCTAAAGTTGACAGGTTTAATAAAGATGTCGTAGTTATCTCTATATTTTGGTTAATATGTGCGACTGCGATGTTTTTTTATAAATGGGAAAGTGTTTCAACACTCAATCTGAATGATAATGACGATTATATGCGTCTTGTTCAACTCCAAGAGTGGATGGAAAATGGCCATTGGTACTTGGAGCCCATGTTGAATTTTAATGCAGCGGATGGCCTTATTATTCATTGGTCAAGATTTCCAGATCTGATATTATCGCTGTTCACGTTCCCTATGTTGTTTTTTGTTGATGAGAGTACCGCTTACTCCTTGTCTCTTTCAATCGTGCCTTTGGTTTATTTACTGCTATATGCATTATCATGTTTTTATTTATGTGATCATTATTTCGGAGGAGAGTATCGATTTATAAGTATGATGTTCGCAATATCGTCTCCTACAATTGTTCACTTCTTGCCTGGTTCGATTGATCATCATAACATTCAACTTATTTTGTCTGCTTTTTTCTTATCTATAACACCTATCACAATTAATAACCTAAAACAAACATGGAGAGTGTACCTTCAATCTGTGGTTCTATCTTTATCTTTATGGACAGGAATGGATAATATATTGTTGTTTATGTTTTTCTTTGTTTTTTATACAGTATATAGTTGCTTTGTGAATCATGAATGGTTGGGTTATATATCTAAAGTTTATATTTCTTGTGCGTTTTTTGTTACCTGTTCAATTCTATTGAATAGACCTTATCATGAGTTTTATAATTTTAAGTTTGATGAAGTATCATCTATTTTTTCTATTTTATTTATTAGTGGTTGGCTTTTTATTAATGCTTACAGGCGATGGGTTAACCTCGATGATTCTTTTCCTAAGAAGTTAATGTTCTTTTTATCTTTGGGGCTATTTTTCTTATCTCCGGCATTGTTTCTCTATCCATCACTCGCGAGTGGCTTTTTAGTTGACTATCCCCCTATACTTAAAACTTACTGGCTTGATCACGTTAACGAAGCAAAGCCTGTCGCTGAATATATAGTAACTAATGGATTTTTCTCTGTGCAAAACTATGCATTGTTATTGCTTCCTGCCATTTTATATCCGCTGTTTCGAATAAACAATCAACATTGTACAATCTTGTATCTGATTTTTATTTTTAATTTGACTCTTGCTGTTTTTTGGCAGATCAGAGCGATGAGGTTATGCTTTGTTTTGGCTGCACCATTCCAAGCATACTTTGTTATTAAGTTGTCTGAATTCGTTAGATATTCAATATTAAAAGTTATCGTCATTTTTTCTGGGGCACCACTAACGGTAGCGCTTGTCATTCTGGCTTTATCACCCTCAGAGGAGGTTAAAACCATTTTTGATGATGGGATGGAAGCACCGGACATCCTTAAGGTGTTGGAAGGACAAGGTATTAGTTCTCAGACTATCCTGTCTGGAATAGAAACTGGAGCACCAGTATTAGCTAAAACGAATAACAAGATTATTGCAGCACCTTATCACCGAAATATTACGGGCAACAGCTTCCTGATAGGAGTGATGTTAGAAGAGGACCCAGAAATAGCCAAAAGGAAAATTATAGACAAGAATATAGATATTATTGTCATTGGCAACGATCCTCACTTATCTCTTTTAAATCAGTCAGCAAGTGATGGTTCATTCGTTAAGGTGCTTTACGGTAATGATGTTCCTGTTTGGCTAGACATGATCTATGACGCCCTTCCTAGGGGGTATCGAGTTTTTCGAGTGAGGGGTAGGGATGAATAAACAGAAAATAGTGGTGTTACTGCCTTGTTATAACGAAGCTGGAGCTATTGGTAAAACAGTGGCTTCCTTTCAACAAGTCCTGCCTGATGCATCCATCTATGTGTATGACAATAACTCAACGGACAACACGGTAGATGAGGCGTTACAAGCTGGGGCTATTATTCGCCATGAGCCTCGTCAAGGGAAGGGGGAGGTGGTCAGACGTATGTTCTCTGAGATCGATGCTGATATCTATGTGATGGCGGATGGCGATGACACCTACGATGCGTCCGTTTGTCCAGCACTGATTAAGCAATTGAATGATGAACATCTCGATATGCTTATTGGAAGCAGAGATCGAACGTCAATGGCTTACCCAAAAGGACATATTCTTGGGAATAAGATGTTTTCATCACTGATCAATATCTCATTCAGTGCTCGACTATCTGATGTATTCTCAGGGTATCGAGTGATGACTCGCCGGTTTGTAAAAACAGTGCCGATATTTAGTGGTGGTTTTCAAATAGAAACTGAGCTTACGGTTCATGCGCTCCATCATTATATGCCAATCAAAGAAGTGGCGACTCGGTATAATTCAAGACCAGAAGGGACGATGAGTAAGCTTAATACGTTGAGGGATGGCTTTAAGATTCTCAGTTTTATTTTCTTCTTGTTGAGGGATGTAAAACCGATGTTTTTCTTTGGTGTATTATCGGTGCTGCTTTGTGTCATGTCATTGAGCTTAGGGGTTCCTGTGATTATCGATTTTATCGACACGGGATTAGTTGAGAGAATACCTACTGCGATTTTGTCTAGTTCAATTGCGTTAATTGCAGTGATGTCTTTTTTTTGTGGGTTAATACTAGATAACGTATCACGTGGCAGGCGAGAGATGAGGATCCTTTCCATATTAAGAGTGAACCATAGGAGTCAAAAATGAGAACAAGTAAGGACGAAGATAAAGAATGGCTAGGCTATTTATCTCGCTTTAGTGATGAATATGATGAGCGTGTTTACAGCGGAAATACAACGGGTTATGTGATGAAGGCTGGACACATTGCGTGTGAAACTCCATTTTGTGAAAGTAAACACTTTCCGAGAGTGTTGGAAGTAGGAGCTGGAACCGGTGAACACTTGTTACATGTTAAGCACACCTTTGATGAGTATATAGTGAGTGATGGTGATGCTGCGGCTCTTGAGGTCGCAAAAAAGCAACTCAATCATATCAAACCCTATGACAAGCTCTCCTTCAATTTAGCTAATGCACGGCAGCTAAACTTTGAAAGTAATAGTTTTGATCGGGTAATAGCGAGCCACATATTGGAACATTTATATGAGCCTCACTTAGTTATTAAAGAGTGGCTAAGAGTGTTAAAACCAGGAGGAACTCTTTCTATTTTGATTCCTACAGATCCTGGAATAGCATGGAAAGTTGGCCGTTACTGTACTACGAGAAGACAAGGCCAAGCAAAAGGTTGGAATTATGATTATATAATGGCAAGAGAGCACGTAAATCCATGCAATAATCTAATTGCTTTCTTAAAGTACTATCTTCCTGAGCATCAAAAATCATTTTGGCCAATGAGCTTTTTGCCTCTTATTGACTGCAATCTATTCTTTAATTTTCACGGTATTAAGCCAGTCTCTAGTTCTACAAAGAAATAGGAAGTAAGTGCTTAGCTCATTTCTTCCTACTGTTAATTGTTTTTAGCCCGCCATACTAGGGCGTGTTGATCTTTCGTGAGTATTTTTTGAACAGTATGGTAAAAAGTTATAATTTGCTTTGTCAAAAGTAAA